>PKWD01000222.1 GCA_003131945.1 Acidimicrobiaceae bacterium | reverse complement strand
TGAGGAGCGCGATCTGCACCTCGGGAGAACCGGTGTCGGTCTCGTGCAGGCGGTACTCGGCGATCGTCGCAGGCTTGTCGGGCATGTGGGAAGAACAACCTCGGAATGGCTTGGGGGCGGCTCAGGCGTCGAAGCCCGTCGCCCCCACCCGGATCCCACCGGGACGGCGCCCCGGCTGACACATGACTGTAGCAGGACCGTTCCGACCCCGTCCCGCAATATCCGTCCCCCCTGGTCAGAGAGGGGCGGCGTCAGAGGAGGCCGCGTCCAGCACGGCCCGGGTGGCGGTGACATCGAGGGCCATCTGGTNNCTGGGCGATCAGCTCGTCGACACCGGGGAATCGCCGCTCGTCGCGTAGGCGCTCCACGAATGATACCCGGGCCTCTTCGCCGTAGAGGTCGCCGTCGAAATCGAGCAGGAAGGCCTCGAGAAGCAGTGCTCCGTCGGGGGTATGGAAGGTCGGGCGGTGTCCAACGGAGGCGGCGGCCCGGTGGACCGATCCGTCGGGGCGCTCGTACCAGCAGGCGTAGATGCCCTCGCCGGGCAGGGCCACGGCGGCGGGGACATCGAGGTTGGCCGTCGGATATCCGAGCTCGGGGCCGCCCCGCCCGTCTCCGGGGACGACCACCCCCCGGACCTGGTGGTGGCGCCCGAGGAGTCGCGAGGCGCCGGATACGTCGCCGTCGGCCAGCAGTCGGCGGATACTGGTCGAGGACACGGCCTCGCCGGCTTTGTCCGCCTCCAGGCCGAGGCCGATGACCTCGAATCCGTACCGGGCGCCCATGTCGGAGAGGAGAGCGACGTTTCCTTTACGGCCGTGGCCGAAATGGAAGTCCTCACCCACCACCACCAACTTGGCCCCCAGAGCATCGACGAGGACCTCGGTGACAAAATCCTCGGCCGTCTCGTTGGCCCGGGTCTCGTCGAAACGCACGACGACGGTCCGGTCGAGCCCGGTGGAGGCGAGGAGCTCAAGCTTCTGGTCGAGGTCGGTAAGCAGCAGTGGGGCCGACTCCGGTCGGACCACGGTGGCGGGGTGACGGTCGAAGGTCACCACGACGGTGTCGAGATCGCGCTCCTCGGCCATCGACCGCAGCACGCCGATCAGATGGCGATGACCGATATGGACGCCGTCATAGGCGCCGATGGTGACGGCGGAGCCCCGCACCCCAGGGACGCTGTGCTCGGGTCCGATGACGACCTCCATCAGACCGAGGTTAGTTGGGGTGTCGCCAAGCCCTGCGACGCCGTTCATCCGCTGGCCATGAGAACGCAGGCGGCGACCATGCGGTCGGTGTCGGTGCCTTGGTAGACGGCCAGGAGCCGTCCGCCATGGTCGACTAGGGCCCAGGGACCGTCCCCGTGCGCACCCAGCGCGACCTTGTCGAGGGCCAGACCGTGCGACACCTGACGGGCGCCGGCATCGTCGATCTCGACCTGGGGCATGTCCCTCATCGCCTGCACCGGAGTCAGGATGTGGGCGGCGGTGAGTTCGTCAAGTCGATGAGCTTCCTCGACCCCGAACGAACCGGCTCGGGTCCGGCGTAGGGCGCGCAGATGGGCTCCGCCGCCGAGAGCAGCGCCGAGATCGGCAGCCAGGGTCCGGACGTAGGTTCCCGACGAGCACTCGACGACGACGCGGTACGAACCGGGAGTATCGCCCGGCGCCAGGACATCGAAGCGGTCCACGGTCACGGGACGGGGTGGGCGGTCTACCTCGAGCCCGGCGCGCGCCATCTCGTGGAGGCGACGGCCGGCGATCTTGACGGCGGACACCATGGGCGGGATCTGCTCGATGTCCCCTGTGAGGGTGGCGGTGGCGCGTCGGACGTCGGTGAGTGTGACGGCTGTCATGTCCCAGGTCCCGGTCACCTCACCGGACGCGTCGAGGGTCGAGGTGGCCGTGCCCAGAACGACCTCGGCTTCGTATTGCTTCCCTAGCGCGGTGAGGAAGCGCAGAGTCCTTGTGACCCGGCCGAGTCCGACGAGAAGGATCCCGGTGGCGTCGGGATCGAGGGTACCGGCATGGCCCACTCGACGCTGGCCGAAGAGCCGACGACAGCGCGCCACGACATCGTGGGAGGTCCAGCCCGGCTCCTTGTCCACCACCACAAGCCCGATGGGTCCCTCCTCCCCATCGCGCCGGCGACTAGCTGCCACCATCTTCGGCCGGTCCGTCGCCTGACTCGTGCAGACGCCGCAGGATCTCTTCGACCTGGAACCCGTGGGCCACGGCCGGGTCGGCGACGAATTCGAGCAGTGGCGTGCGCTTCAGCCGCACCTGACGCCCGATCTGGCGCTGGAGGCCTATCCGTTGGTCGGACAGGGCCTCGGCGGCGTCATCGGACAGCGAGCTCAGGTACACGGTGGCGCGGCGAAGATCAGGAGTGGTGTCGACCGACGTCACGGTGATCAAGCGGAGCCGGTCGTCGATGTCGGACAAGCGCTCCAGCGCGTCGGCCACGACTTCGCGCAGCACCTGGTTCACGCGCGCCGTGCGCGGATAGGGCGATGGTGCCTTGTCATGGGTCCGACGTCCGCGCACCATCACTTCCTCCTTGACCGTGACGCCGCCACGTCCGAATGAGAACTCGAATCCCTCGATCACACCGCCCGTGCCGGATAGCCTTCTGCTTGACGTTCAGAGACGGCCCCGGGGTGTTCAGGTGCGCGGGATCTCGCGCTCCTCGAAGGTCTCGATGATGTCGCCTTCTTTCAGGTCTTGGAAGTCCGAGAGCCCGATCCCGCATTCGAACCCGGACTGCACTTCACGGGCGTCGTCCTTGAATCGGCGCAACGAGGTGATCGTGCCCTTCCAGATGACGACACCGTCGCGTAGGAAACGGACCTTTGAACCCCGTGTGATCACGCCGTCGCGGACGTAGCAACCGGCGACCGCCCCCACTCGGGGGACACGGAATACGGTGCGGACCTCGGCCTCCCCGGTGACGATCTCCTCGAACTCGGGGGCGAGCATGCCCACCATGGCCGCTTCGATCTCCTCGAGAAGTTTGTAGATCACCTCGTACGTCCGGATCTCGACGTCGCGCTCCACCGCCATCTCGCGCGCCCGGCGGTCCGGTCGGACATTGAATCCGATGATGGTGGCGTTGGAGGCTCGGGCCAGCTGCACGTCGTTCTCGGTGATTCCGCCGACCCCGCGATGGACGAAGCTGAGTTTCACGTCGTCACGCTCGAGCTTTCGTAGGCTCTCGGTGACCGCCTCAAGTGAACCCTGGACATCGGTCTTGAGCACCAGGTTGAGGGTGGTCGTCTCACCCCGTTGAATCTGTTCGAAGAGGTCCTCGAGCTTGGCCCCAGTCGCGGCCGACGCCACGGGCTTGTGGCCCGACAGCCGGAACCGCTGGGCTCGCGCCTCGCCGAGGGTTCGGGCCGTCGCCAGATCCTTCGCGCCGCGCAACTCGTCTCCGGCCTGGGGGGGCTCGGAGAACCCGAGCACCTGGACGGGCATGGAGGGAAGCGCTTCTTTCACATGGTCACCGTGATCGTCGACCAGCGCCTTCACCTTGCCCCAGGCCGCGCCGGCGACCATCGGGTCGCCGACCCGCAGGGTGCCGCTTTGCACGATGACCGTGGCCACGGGACCCCGACCGTCTTCGAGTTCGGCCTCGAGGACAGTGCCCCGACCCCGACCCTCGGGACTAGCCCGGAGTTCTTCGACCTCGGCCACCAGACTGATTTGTTCGAGCAACTCTTCGATGCCCGTGCCCTGGAGGGCCGAGACCTCAACGATGATGGTGTCGCCACCCCAAGCCTCAGGAACGAGGCCGCGCTCAGAGAGTTGCTGGAGGACCCGCTCGGGACTCGCATCGGGCCGGTCCATCTTGTTGACGGCGACGATGATCGGAACCTCGGCCGCCTTGGCGTGGTCGATGGCCTCAACGGTCTGGGGCATCACCCCGTCGTCGGCCGCCACCACCAGCACCACGATGTCGGTCACCTCGGCCCCGCGGGCCCGCATGGCGGTGAACGCCTCGT
>PKWD01000035.1 GCA_003131945.1 Acidimicrobiaceae bacterium | reverse complement strand
GGACACGATGGTACTCGGGGCCACGGCGACCGAGACCCGACTAACCAATTCCGGAAAAACCGGGCCAGCAATGGGCTCGCAGCCCCGGTCGCGATAGGACATCATCGTGTCATGCCCGTTTCGCTTGCCGAACTGTCGTCCGTCGCCACCGCGCTCGACGAACTGACTCGCCGTATCGTCGGAATCGCCGATCAGGCGTCGTCGGACCACGACGATGAGACCGCATCGGAACTCTTCGCCGTGGAACGGGCACTGCGGGGGGCCAATCGACGTCTCGGACGGCTGACGACTCCCCACGGTCGACGTCGCTGACTCCACCGCGGGCAAGCGCGCCCGCCCGATCGCGTTGGACCGTGCCGACCGTTTCGCGATCTCCGGCCCCACGGCCTCCGGATAACCGGCTTAACCGGCTCAATCTTGCCTGACACGGCCGTCAGTAAACGTCGGATAGCCCCGGCTGGCGGAGGCGGCCTCGTCGCTAGCCAACTTCTTGGAAAATAGAGGTCTGGCTGCTCGCAGAAAAATCGTCGCTCCGTGGCATCGCCGAGCAGGTGGGCCGGGGCTTCAGCAGGTAGGCGCCTGGAGTTGTCCCCCGGAGCGCCCCCGTTGGAACCGGACTTGCAGCGCTACAACACCCCTTCACCCAAGGCTGTGCCCTCAGCCGGGCGANNCTGTTGGGCATCTTGGAGTTGGACTAACTCGTGGGGTGTCGACGGATGAACTTCGACCGAAGGCGCATGCGGATCCATGTGTCGAGGTCTTCGAACAGCGACGATACGTCGCCAACCTTGAGTCGTTGCCCCAGCCCCGGGCGAGGGGGTTGAGCTGCTCGATCATCTGTCAGATAGAACCGGAGCCTGGCGACGGGTGCGGCGCCGCACCTTGTCTTTAAGGCCCAGGGTCGGGGTCGAAGGAACCTACGATGCCGGACTTGGCCTCGGCCTCTTGGAGCCCGATGTCGGCCAGGAAGGCCCCCACCAGGCGATCGACGGGCTCGAGGCGTACACCGGGTAGGAGCCTGGGGTTTCCCCCAAGCTCCCCCCGTTAGAACCGGACTTGCGGCACTACCGCATCCGGCTCACCCAAGGCTGCGCCCTCAAACGGGCGAGAGTAGGCACGACGGAGGTCGTCGAGGCTCACGAGACCCAGTCCACGCAGGACACTGTTGGGCATCTTGGAGTTGGACAGTCTCGTGGCGTGTCGGCGTATGACCTTCGACCGCAGCCGCATGCGGATCCAGCTGTCGAGATCCTCGAAGAGCGACGTCACGTCGCCAACCTTGTAGTAGTTGCCCCAGCCCCGGATCACAGGGTTGAGGTCCTCGATCATCTGTCGAAGCGGAACCGGAGCCAGCCGCCGGGTGCGTTGCCGCACCTCGTCTTTGAACCTGGCTAACGCCTGGGGTCGGGGTCGAAGGAACCTTCCGTGGAAGGTGAAGCCCAGGAACTCGAACCCGTCACGTACTCGGACAATGCCGGACTTGGCCTCGGCCACCTCGAGCCCGATGTCGGCCAGGATGGCCCGCACCAGACGGTTGGCAGCTTCGACCTTCCAGCGCCGATTGGCCAGGATCACGAAGTCGTCGGCATAACGGATCAGCCGGAATCCGGCTGCCCGCACCTCGGTGTCGAGGCGATGGAGGTAGATGTTGGCCAGGAGCGGGGAGATGACCCCACCCTGGGGTGTGCCCGTCCGACCAGGCTGAACACCCGATGCGGTGAGCACACCGGCCCGCAGCCAGCGGCGGACGAGTCCGATCACCTCGGGGTCGTCGACGACCTTGGCCACCTCCCGCAACAGCCGGGCGTGGTGCAGGTTGTCGAAGAAGCCCATGATGTCGAATTCGACCACCCAGTGATCACCACGACGGATCGCCTCCCGCACCCACCACACCGCCTGCTTGGCACTCTTGCCAGGGCGGTAGCCGAAGCTGCAGGGTAGGAATCGGGCCTCGAAAGACGGCCCGATGACCTGCACGGTGGCTTGCTGGACCACCCGATCGGCCACGGTGGGAATCCCGAGCGGACGCATGCGTCCGTCGGGCTTGGGGATCTCGACCCGCCGCACTGGCGGCGGAACATACCGTTCCGCCGACAGCAGCTTGCGCCGCAACGAGGCCAGTTGATGCTCCTCGTCGGCGGTGAAGGCGGCGATCGTCTGGCCGTCGACTCCAGCCGCCCCGGCGTTGGCCCGGACCTTGGTCCAGGCGGCCGCCAGGTTGGCCTCGTCGGCGATGGCCTCCAAGAGCTGGCCCATTTGACCAGCACCTCCTTGCTCTCTCAGCCTCTCTCCTCGCCCCGTGCCACCGGCCAGGCCGCCAGCCTCTTTTGTTTTCCTCCCGCTAGGCGGTCGGAGGCTGGTCCCGTTCTTCCGGTGACGTGGTGCTTGCTTCAAGGCTTGGTCTCGGTCGGCCCCTTCGCCGGACACCGGATCCCTCGCAGGACCCGGGCCGCCCCCCGACCAGACGGGAGGTCAGTGGGCATTACCCCACCTTTGCCACTACTACGAGCCGTCTGACTCCTCGGAGGGCATCGGCTGGCGTTTCCCATTGCGGTTATCGCATCGCCTACCGTCCGGGCCGCTCGAACCGACCGGGCCACATCTGGACCACCGGCCACCAGCTCTTTTGCTGGCACGTCTGCGCACCTCGGAACCACTCGGACCCTACGAGGTCTCCCCAGATCATCCCGATGGCGTTGTCGCCGCCTGCCAGCCGCAAGCACCCCCTGATGCCCCCACCGTCAAAGGACCGTTCCTGTTTCGGCGCATACACGCCCAGGCGGTGGGGTCATCGGCTTCCCTGCTGCGCGCTCGGTCGCCACATCAGGAGGCCTTCCAGCGGTTCACTTTCGTTCCGGCCCACGGCTTTGCCTCCGCCCCCTTCAGACCCCCGGTCACCCGGACGCCCTGGTCCTCGGCTACTCGAACTTCAACGGCCAAAGCTCGGGAAGGACTCTCACCTCCTCGTCATCGGAACTGCTGGGCGTAAACGCGAGAAGTCCCCACCCGGAGGTGGGGACTGTCTCGGACTCTGGGGATTATGGAGTCTGGGGTTTGGGACAGAGGCTGTCCGAGTAAAGGATCGGCATCGGGCCCGGGGACTTGAGCCGATGGGGCCCAACACGGGCACAACAGAACGCGGGCCACAACAGAAAAAGCGTGGCCACAACAGCAGCGGGGGCCACAACCGGAGTAGGAACTCCCCCATGGAGCTCACCGACCTGAAGGTCACCCGCTACCAGGCGGCCGAGGGCGTGGCCACCATCACCCTCGTCCGGCCCGAACGGTTGAACGCCTGGACGGGCCGGATGCACACCGAGTACCGGGCCCTTCTGGCCCGGGCCGCCGACGACACGGCCGTCCGGGTGATCGTGGTCACCGGGGCCGGGCGGGGCTTCTGCGCCGGGGCCGACACCCGGGCCCTCGAGGGACACGTCGAGCGGGGCGGTTACGATCCCGGGACCCCGCCCGACCTGGCCAGGCCCGGCTACGGGGTGCGGCCCGAGTTCGACGCCGACTTCGCCTACCACTTCGGAGTGGCCAAACCCGTCATCGCCGCCGTGAACGGCGCCGCCGCCGGGGTCGGCTTCGCCCTCGCCTGCTACTGCGATCTGCGCTTCGCCGCCGCCGGGGCCAAGCTCACCACCGCCCACGGCCGGCTCGGGCTGCCGGCCGAGTACGGCCTGTCCTGGCTCCTGCCCCGCCTCATCGGGCTCACCCGGGCCGCCGACCTGTTGTTGTCGAGCCGGGTGGTCCTGGCCGAGGAGGCGAGGGAGCTCGGGCTGGTCAACCGCGTGGAGGAGCCCGACGAGCTCATGGAGGCCACCTACGCCTACGCCCGGACGCTCGCCACCGAGGTGTCCCCGGCGTCGTTGGCCGCCACCAAGTTGCAGATGTACCTCGACCTCCATCGTGACGCGGCCACGGCCGTGCGCGACTCGGCCGACCGCCTGGACGCCATGATGACGGGCGGCGACTTCCACGAAGGGGTGGCCGCCCTGGCCGAACGGCGCCTTCCGCACTTCGCCGACCCACGGCCGGCGGCGCACACAACCAGCGCCACCGGCGCCAGCGGCGCGCCGAACGCGACAGACTCGTAGCGTGGCCACGAGAGAGACCGACCGGTTGCGGCCGGGGACAGAGCTGGCGGCCGGCGTGCTCGAAGCCGGGCTCTACGCCAGCGATCCCCACCCCCTGTTCACCCGCCTGCGGGCCGAGGCCCCGGTGGCCTGGAACGAGGAGCGCGGTTTCTGGGCCGTGACCACACACGCCGATGTGAGTGCCATCGGTTTCGACCACCAGACCTTCTGCGCCCACAAGGGCATCCTGGTCGACGAGATCGGCAGCGGGAC
>PKWD01000121.1:2198-2954 GCA_003131945.1 Acidimicrobiaceae bacterium | reverse complement strand
GGATTCACCATCCATCCCAAGCTGGCCCGTCAGTTCGCGCAGCGCGCCGGAGTCGTGGCCGAGGGTGAGGTGGACTGGGCACTGGGTGAAGCTCTGGCCATCGGGTCCCTGCTGCTCGAAGGCACCGACGTGCGCCTGGCCGGCCAGGACACGCGACGGGGGACCTTCAGCCAGAGGCACGCGGTACTGGTCGATTACGCCACCGGCAACGAGTGGGTGCCGCTGGCCCACCTGAGCGCAGAGGGCGTCGGTCGCTTCGCCATCCACGATTCTCTGCTGTCGGAGTACGCGGCACTCGGTTTCGAATACGGCTACTNNCGCCAACGGCGCCCAGATCATCGTGGACAACTTCCTGGTGGCGGCCGACGACAAGTGGGAACAGCAGTCGGGTCTCGTCCTTCTCCTCCCGCACGGTTACGAAGGTCAGGGACCCGAGCACTCCTCGGCGCGTATCGAGCGCTTCCTGACTCTGTGCGCGCGGGGAAACATGCGGCTCGCCCAACCGACGACGGCCGGCCAGTACTTCCACCTTCTGCGGTCCCAGGCACGCGGGGCTGGGAGCCAACCACTGGTGGTGTTCACACCCAAGTCGCTGTTGCGCGCCAAACAGTCGCGGTCCCCGCTCCTGGAGCTCGCCACGGGAACGTTCCGGGCCGTGATGGACGATCCGGCGACGTCGGGTGGCTCCTCGGCCCCCGCTCCCGGGGCCGCCGAACCCGGTGCGGCCGGGAGCCCGGTCATCGACCCCGGTGCCGT
>PKWD01000121.1:0-2118 GCA_003131945.1 Acidimicrobiaceae bacterium | reverse complement strand
GAGGAGCCGGAGAACATGGGCGCATGGTCGTTCGCCCACGGGCGGTTGCATCGGTTGTTGCGCGAGCGGTTCACCCTGACCCACGTCAGTCGCTCAGAATCGGCGAGCCCGGCCACCGGGAGCGCGGCGTTGCACCACCTCGAACACGAGGATCTGCTCGCCCGCGCCTTCGCCTGAGCGTCGGAGTCGAACCGGGCGTCACCGGCAGGTCCTGCTAGCGCAGAGGGATGCCGACGATGGCCTCGAGTTCGATGAGAGCCTGGGCCGGGTCGACCACCTTGATCGTCTGCATCCCCAGCTGGCGGGCGGGCTTCAAGTTCACTCCGAGATCGTCGAGGAACACGGCGGCCGAAGGCTCGATCCCCAATTCGCGGCAGGCCAGGAAGTAGAAGCGAGGATCGGGCTTGCGCACGCCGACGACGGCTGACTGGATCACGACGTCGAAGAGGTCGAAGACGTCGTGATGGCGTGCGGTGGTCTCGGGCGTGATGAAGTTGTTGGTCAACAGGCCGGTCTTGAAGTGCTCGTGGCACCGGCGGACAGCCTCCAGCATCTCCGGACGCAACTCCCCGGACATGGTGGTGAACAGCGCCCGGGCGTCGACCCGTCCGCCGGCGGCGAGGGCCTCGGCCTCGAATTCGTCGCAGAACTGGTCGAAGTCCACGTCGTTGCGCTCGAGACGGGCCCAGGCATTGTCGTGCGGGTTGGTGGAGTTGAGGGTGCGGATGAAGCCGGCGGGGACACCCTGGGAACGCTCGTGACGCTCGAAGGCATCGAAGGGGCTGGTCGAGAGCACCCCGCCGAAGTCGAACAGGACGGCTTCGATCGAACAGGGCATCAGGCGGTCAGNNGAGAGTGTCGCGAGCCACACCGTCCCACAGCTGGGCCGACAGTCCGAGCGAGGCCACGTCGACCCGTTCGTCGATTCCGTGGAACATGGTGGCGTAATCCTCGAATGTCAGTCGCTTGCTGAAGAGCCCGAACCCGTAGGCGACGGTGCCGAGCTTGCGGAAGAAGCGGGCATCGGTGGCCCCTACGGTGAGGAAAGGCACACATCGGGCGTCGGGGTAGGAGCGCCGTGCCACCCGTTCGAGGGAGTTCCACAGGGGAGTGTCGGTGGGCGAGGTACTGGCCGGACCGGTGAAGTTCCAGGTGACCTCCACATCACCGGCCAGATCACCGAGCGCGTCATTGAGCATGGCGTCGACCTCGGGCCGGTCCCATCCGGGAAGGGTCCGGATGTCCACCTCGAGACGGACTCGGTCGGGGATCACGTTCACCTTGGTGCCGGCCGTCATGACTGTCGGAGCCATCGTGGTGTGGGTACAGGCGTGGGCTTGGCGCGCCAGCCCGAGGGCGTTGTCGGTCCGCAGGGGCTGTGACGCGTGTCCCGGCGTCCCCCGCACGGTCAGGACGCACCAGAAGACGCCCTTCTCCCCGGTGATGACCGGAAGGCGGACCCCGTCGGGCGACTCCATGGGAAAGCCCCCGGCCTCCGTGATCAGGTAGTCGGCGCGTACCTGGTCGGGAACGTGATCGGTGAGCCATTCGGCCCCGTGGATGCCGAGTGCCTCCTCGTCGGCGACGCCGATGAACAGAAGGTCCCCTTCGGGTCGGAACCCGTCGTCAGCCAGGTGGCGGAAGGCCACGGCCATCGACGAGGTGAGGTTGAGCATGTCCACGGCACCGCGACCCCACACCTCGCCGTCGATGAGCTCGCCGCCGAAAGGGTCGTGACGCCAGTCGTCGCCGTTGGCCGGAACCACATCTGTGTGACCGAGCAGGCAGAGCGACGGCGCACCCCGACGCCGTCCTTCGATCCGGGCCACCAGGGAGGAACGCCCGGGCAGTGGCTCGTGCATCTCGAGATCGAGGCCAGTGCCCTCGAGGACGGTCTTGAGCACTTCGGCGTTGCGCTGCTCTTGCCCCGAACCGGGGGTGCCGTCGTTCACACAGGCATTGCGGATCATCTGCTGCAACAGCTCTGCCACTTCTCCGGCTCTGTCGCTCGCCACAGCCGCATCCTAGGACCGGCCCCGGCCAGCGACGGTCGTCACAGCCAGCGTCCCGGGGCCCCGGGCCCCGGATTCTGGTCATGACCGAATACGGCCCGCAAGC
>PKWD01000368.1 GCA_003131945.1 Acidimicrobiaceae bacterium | reverse complement strand
AGTCCCTAACTGAACGGCATTGCCCCTAAGCCGCGACGCAGATCAGGAGGCCCTGGGTCCGGAACATCACCCTCCGATCCTTTTCGTCATCAAGATTCTCACGCAGAGTGTCGATTGAGTGGTCATATGCACCACTCTTCACGGCGGGAGAAATCCCCTCAGGCACGGCCTGCCGCTCGCGCCACGATCCTCAGCCTCGTCCTCCTGGGCCTCCTGGCGGTCGTCGTCGTCGTGGGGCCGAGCGTCGCGTCTGCGATGGCGTCGTGGAGAAGTACCACCACGACCACGGGACGAACAGCTTTCCCGGCGATCGCTCGATCGGAGGCGGAGCCGTCCCCGGCCTCCTTAGCGCCATCGGTGCCTAGCGGCTCCCCCTCACCCCCGGCCGCCAGCACTCTCGCGCTCACCAGCGCGTCCAGTCCGCCAGCGACAACCGTGCTCTCGAGCGCCACTATCCCCGGCGGCATCGACCTCGATGCTGCCGTTCTCGGAATAGCCCCACCCCCAACGATCGCCGACGATTGCTCTGTCGATGTCTCGTTCGCCCTGCAGGCGTGGTTGAGCACCCTGGCACCCGAGACGTTGGTGCGGCCGCCGACCGGCGCCTGCTACCAGGTCGACCGGGGCATCACCCTCCGGTTCCCCCAGGGACTGACCATCGACGGCGGCACCTACAAGAACACCACCACCGTGAGCACCTTCACCGGGAGAGGGATCGGCGATGCCACGTTCACCGTCGTCGGTGGCTCCCACATGACGTTCGAGGATCTGACCATCGAAGGCGCCAACCCCGGTGGTTATCACCCGGCCGTTGCCTTCGACGCCGGCATCGAGTTGCAGGGCGCCATGCAGGCGGTCATCAGGAACGTGGCCGTCGACCACGTCTACGGAGACGGGATCTCCCTGGACCCTCTCCGCGGCGGCAGCGACCACATGTCGGGGAAGATTCTCTCCGCCACCACCGATCTCACCATCGACACGGTCGACATCACCGGCAGCGGTCGCCAAGGCATCGCCCTGGTGAGCGTCAATACGGCTGCCATCGACGACGTCGCCTTGTCGGATGTGGGTATCGACGGCTTTGATGTGGAAGCCGACCAAGTCGACGAGGGAACCAAGAATGTGACCATCGACGGCTGCACGTCGAGCTCGTGGAATGGCGGCGCATTCTTCGCCAACGGCGGGGCGAGCAACGGCTCCCGGACGGGAGACATCGTGGTGGAGAACTGCCAGATGCTCCATCCCCAAGGCGGCGACGCCGTCTTGGTGGACAACATCGCCAACGCGAACGGGCAGCGCGGACCCTTCACGTTCTCACAGGACACGTTGTGGTGCGGGGCGAGTGTCTACGTCGGTTGCTTCCAACTAAGCGGCGCCACGGTGTCGGTCACCCAGAGCATCGTCCAGTTTCCGAAGAAGGATCCCATCCACGAAGACCTCTTCCACGCCGGCGGGTCCAGCGCCCTCTCGTTCGCCGGTGACAATGTGCAGGGATGGACGGACCTCGGTCAGGGTCGGGCCAGCAGCACCATCTCGATATCCGGTGGGTCGTGGAATCCACCCTACGACGCTGCCACTGCGCACAGCACCGTCACTGTCTCGCATGCCGACACTCCCCACCACGTCGCCGTAGCGGCAGCCCATATCGCCGCCGTCGCCCGTCGAACCCAGCGCCGCGCCCAGCGCTAGGGACCGGAACCTCGATTTCCGACCAATGACGGCCCGGCGGTCGACGTTCTTCCGGTCAAGAGCCCGCACCCAGCTGTTACGCTCAGCATGAGAAGACTCGCAGGGCCATGGCCGAGGCTCACGACCGGGGCCGGGACCGTGGGGCTTGCCAGACACGTGAGGACGCCGGTGACAGCAGGCACAGGCCGGACAGCGGCCAAGGGTCACATCCTGCAACCGCAGTGGGACGGCACCGACTCCATCCGGGAACGCTATGAGGCGGTCCGGCCGCTGCTGCGCGGCGGATCGGTGCTCGACGTCGGCTGCGCCTCGCGTTACGGCAGGGAGGACTGGCTGCACGGCCTGCTGGCGGGTGACACGACCGATCTGGTGGGCATCGACGTCAACGCCAAGACCGTGTCGGAACTACAGACCGCCGGCTACGACGTGGTGCTCGCCGATGCCCAAGACTTCGATCTGCACCGTCAGTTCGACGTGGTCTTCGCCGGGGAGATCATCGAGCATCTCGACAATGTGCACGGGTTCCTGTCGAGCGTGCGCCGACACCTCGCTCCCGATGGTCGATTCGTCCTCACCACACCGAACGCTTTCTATGTCGGCAACTTCATCTACCGGCTCGGGGGTAACGCACGCGTTCATCCTCAGCACACGGCGTGGTACTGCGAGAGCACCCTGCGCCGTGTCCTGTCGGTCAACGGTTTGGCCGATCCCGATATCGAATACATCGGCCACACGAGTCCGACCTCCGGCCGCCGTTTGGCGAGCTTCGCCTTCCGCCATGTGCTGCCCCCCCGCCTGTCTCTCGACACCATCGTGGCGGTGGTGTCCGGGCACGACGCCGGCAACCCAGACGGGGCCCCGGATGCCGACCACCGTCCCCCACGGTAACGGGTAACACCGTGCCCGCCATCACCCGCCCGGGGGCTTTTGTCATCTCCCTCGACTTCGAGCTGCACTGGGGGATGCGCGACCACGAAGAGGGGGGTGGTGGCGTAGAAGCCGACCTCGTGCGCAGCCGGAGTCATGTCCGGCAACTGGCCGACCTTTTCGCCGAGCGCTCCATCCGGGCCACGTGGGCCACGGTGGGCCTGCTCTTCGCCTCCTCGCGCCGCGAGCTCACGCCCTTCCTCCCGACCGTTCGGCCCCGGTACAGGCGCACCGATCTCGACCCTTACGCCGAGACCCTCGGAGAGAACGAGGANNCCACTGCGGGTCAGGAGATCGCCTCCCACACCTTCTCGCATTACTACTGCCTGGAGGACGGCCAGGACGAAGAAGCCCTGCGCGCCGACCTGGCGGCCGCTCAGGCCATTGCCATCCCGCTCGGTCGACCGATGCGCAGCATCGTCCTCCCCCGCAACCAGTGGAACCCGCTCTACGCGCGCGCCATCAGCGAGTGCGGCTTCACCTGCTATCGCGGTCCCCAGCCATCATGGGGCCATCACGCCCAGCAGGCCGAGACGACGAGCCGGGCGCGCCGAGTGGCGCGGCTGGCCGATACCTATGCGGGGCTGTCGCCCCCTCCCACCACAGCGTGGGACGAGCTCCTCGACGAAGCCGGGCTCTGCAACATCCCCGCCAGCGCCTTTCTGCGCCCGTACTCGCCACGGCGCCGCTCCCTTGAACCCGCCCGCCGGGCTCGTATCGTGTCCGGCCTACGCGTCGCAGCCAGGCGGGGCAGGCTGTTCCACCTGTGGTGGCACCCGCACAACTTCGCCCGTCATCCCGAGGAGAGCTTCGATCTCCTGCGCGCCGTTCTCGACGAAGCGGCCCACCTGGCCCACTCCGACGGGCTCACGTCGATGACGATGGGAGACGTAAGCGAGATTGCCATAGCCGAGGCGCCGGGAGCCCACCGCACCCGGTAATCGTGCCGAACGGTTCGTTCAACGGACGCGCCGACGNNGGTGGCGAAAGAGTCCGCCGGTGCCGGCGTGAAGTGCGCCTGGGCTAACACCCCGCCGGTATCGATCCCGGTGTCGACGAGGTGGACGGTGGTACCGGCGAGGTCCGGACGACCCTCGGCCAGGGCCTAGTACCCCCCGTGGACGCCGCGGTAGCGGGGGGTGATGCCGGCGTGGATGTTGATGAAGGGGCACGACACCGCCGACAACGTCGAGTCAGCGATGATGCGGGTCCCGTTCACCACGACGACGGCCGGCTCGAGCTCCCGCAAGAGCGCCGCCGTCTCCGGATCATTCACCGAGGCGACCCGACGAACACCAGGGATGTCGGCCACCTCGAGACCCGACTCGGCCAGGATGGCACGGACCCGTGGCCGCGCCGAGCGCCGCAGGACCGGTAGGGCGACGGTGACAAAGGCCACTTGGCCGAGGACCGTGGCCGCGCCGAGGCGCCGGGCCCGACGACGAGCCAGGGTGACACGGGAGACGGGCCGTTCCATCACCACCACCACGTCGGGGAACCGCGCCGCCAGATAGTGATAGACGATATTGGTCGGCACCCCCGGACCGGCCAGGAGCACGATGGGTGCGGGGGGGCGCCGCTCGCTGGCGCCCGGCCCGGTCATCTCCCCCACAGTCGATATCCGAGGAGGTCGNNTCGAACAGGTTCTCATTGTGCGGCACGAAGTAACGTTCCAACCGATCCACGACGTCGGGATCGGCATCCTCGTCGCGGCGCGCCTCGTTCATGGTGGGTAACGGTCCGGGGGGCGAAGGCAGACCCAGCCACTCCGACACCCGCTCGGTAACCTCCGGGTCGGCGAAAAGGCTCTCGCTCTCGACCACGAGGATGCGGTCACGGCCCACGTGATCGAACCAGCGTTCGAGTTGTTCGGCATAGCGCCCGCGGGCCATGTAGGAGAAATGGAAATGGGCGAAGCTGCGCTCACCACGAAGCACGCACTCGACCGCCCCCGACAGGCGCTCCTCTTCGAGCGCCAATGCGACGTCGAACGGCTCGGTCTCGGCCTTCAATCGCCGTTCGTGCCAGTAATGCGATATCGCTCTCTGCACCGGGTCGCGCAGCAAGACGACGAAGCGCGTGGACGCCGGGAGATCGTGAGCCGCTCGCCCCGGAGCCAGCGGATGGAACAGCAGGTAAGGAGACGCTTCTCCCGTCACCCGTCCGGGACGAGCGAGCGGGAGCCGCGCCCGGTACCAGGCCTCCCCCTTGGAGTAGTTGAGGTCGAAGTAATGCAACTCCTTGTGCCGGGCCGGCACCATCGACGGGTGCCCGCTGATGCACCGGTAGAGCGAGGTCGTGCCGCCACGCTGCGTCCCCAGGATGATGAAGTCGGGAAGGGCCCGCCGGGCCGCCGTGGCGCGGCGCCNNCCGCCATAGAGCCGACGCCACTGGGCGCCGCCGACTCGCTTTCTCCGACCTGGTCACTCGAGGGCAGAGGATAGACACCCGGGGGACACCCCCCGCCTGCCGCCGGCGCCGACAACGGGCCGAAGTAATGTCTGAGCGGTGGCGACACCGACGCATTCGCCCTTCCGGGTCGCCTATCTGATCCTGAGCCACCACCGACCGGAACAGGTCGAAGCCCTGGCCGACCGGATCCTGACGCTCTCTCCTGCCGGCCAAGTCGTCGTGCACCATGACATCGCCGCCCCGGTCATGCCCTGGCGCGGCACGCCGCCACCGCGGGTGCACCTCGTGGAGCGCATGCATGTGCTCTGGGGAGACTGGTCGATCGTGGAGGCGTCGCTGAGGCTCTTGCGCTTCGCGACCGAGGAACTCGATGCCGACTGGTCCGTGTTCCTGTCCGGTGAGGACCGTCCC
>PKWD01000251.1 GCA_003131945.1 Acidimicrobiaceae bacterium | reverse complement strand
GAGCGTCGGTCGTCTGCGCCACCGGATCGGCCAACCATGACGAGACCCGCTACGACAACCCCGAGGTGTGGGATCTCGAGCGCCCGCCCGCCGCCCACCTGGCCTTCGGCACCGGGCACCATCAGTGCCTGGGGATGCACCTGGCCCGCCTCGAGCTGCGCGTGGGCCTCACCGCCCTCCTCGACCGGCTCCCCGGGTTGCGCCTGGACCCCTCGGCCGGCCCGGTGCACGTCGAGGGACTGGCCTTTCGCTCACCGCCGCGTCTCTGTGTCCTCTTCGACACCTGAGCGGCGCCTTTTCGACACCGGCGCCGACCCCTAGGGTCGGGGTCGGCACACAACGGATCGGGGGCCGTTCATGACACCGAAGATCGCCATCGTGGGTGGGGGCAGTACCCACTGGACGCCGCGACTGCTGGCCGATTTCGCCAACACCGCCAGCCTGCGCGACTGCGCCGTCGCCCTCACCGACATAGACGAGGCGTCGCTTGCCCCCATGCTCACCATCGCCAAACATATCGTGACCTCGCGCCGGATCGGTATGGACGTGAGCGCCACCACCGACCTGAGCGCCGCCCTCGACGGCGCCGACTTCGTGATCATCGCTCTGTCGGTCGGTGGCTTCGCCAGCATGGCCCACGACCTCGATATCCCCGCCCGCTACGGGATCTGGCAACCTGTCGGCGACTCCGTCGGGCCCGGCGGCATCGCCCGGGCTCTGCGCAGCATCCCCGTCGTGATGCGCATCGCCAAGGAAGTCGAACGCTGCGCCCCCGATGCCACCATGCTCAACGTGAGCAACCCCCTCACGGCGCTATGCCGGGCGGCATCCTCGCAGACGTCGGTGCGCACCATCGGGCTGTGCAACGAGCTGGTCGGCCTGCAGTTCTGGCTCAGCCTCGTCTTCGACGCCGACATGCGCGAGATCGACCCCGTCGTCGCCGGCGTCAACCACCTCCCTCTCGTGACCTCGCTGCGCATCGGCGGCGAGGACGGCTTCGCCATGCTGCGCAATGTCCTCGACCATCCGCAGCTGCTCGTCGGTCAACCGGTGTGGATGACCCCGCCGGCGGCGTCGCACTGGCGCCGGGCCGATCCGTCGCGGGACTGGACCAAGGCCGACATCGTGGCCAACAACCGCGTGAAGCTGGAGGTCTTCCGCCATCTCGGCGTCCTGCCCGGGTCGGCCGACACCCATGTGGCCGAGTTCTTCCCCTGGTTCGTGACAGCCGCCTCCGACCAGGGCCGGGCGTGGGGTGTCCATCACTACGGTCTGGCCGGCCATACCCAGGACAAGGTGGACGACGGGGTATGGGCCGCCGAGCTCGAGGCCGGGGGCGAGATCCCCCGGTGGTCATCGGGCGAATTGGTGGCACCCCTGCTCGACGGCATCGTCACCGGGAAGGCGCGGTCCCTGCCGGTCAACCTCCCGAACACCGGTCAGGTGACCGATCTCCCCACCGGCGTCGTCGTCGAGTGCATGGGGACCGTCGACGGCGACGGCGTCCGACCGCGCGACACGGCCTCGGCCGGTGCCGGCGCCGAGCACCTCCGCCGCGTCGTCGCCTCCCAGGAGCTCACCGTGGAGGCGGCCCTCACCGGCGATCGCAGCCTCGTCCTGCAGGCCATGTTGGCCGACCCGGTGGCCGGCACNNTGGCCATGACCGACGAGCTGCTCGTCGCCTCGGCCCCGTGGCTGCCCCAGTTCTCCCCCGCCGCCTGACCGGCCTGATGTACCTGACGGGTCCGATGTACATGACGCGTCTGAAGTAACAGCAAGGGCCGGAAGAGAAGCGCTCTCAGCGGTGCCCGAGGGCCCTACGAGAGTGGGAGCCGCCGTCCGGACCGCTCCCACTGGGCCGAGAAGATGTCCCCCGTGGCTCCGAGGGGGCCCGTCTGATCGAGCAGCTCGACCGAGGGGCCTTTGGGCTGGATCATGTCGATCGGGGTGTCCGTGAACGACGAGATCGGGGCCGCCGTGGGGGTCGCCTCGGTGGTGGCCGTGTCCGTCGACAGCGTCGCCGTGTCGAAGTCGGGCAGCGCGCTCAAGAAGCACGTCCCCTTCTTGGTACAGAGCTCGGGCCGCTCGATGATCCACTCGGCCGACGCCCGGTGACACGACTTGCAGGCGGCCGTGATCGACTGCGACTGCGCCGTGGTGACATCGGCGATGCTCAAGGTGAAGGTGCCGGAGCCAAACGTGACCGACGGCTGGATCTCGTCGCCGGCGTTGACCGGGAAGACCTCGACCGATCCGGCCGGGTACATCTCGTACCAGGCCACATAGGCCGGCGTCTTGTGGTTCTTCCCCGTGCAGATGGCGAACGTCCCGTCCTGCTCCACCGTCTGGTCCTTGAACCCGTCGAGACCGACCCAGGCGGCCATGAACTGAGCCGGCGCGCCGGTGCAGACCATCGACGGTTGGATGAAGTCACTCTGCACAGAGTCGAACTTCGACGTCGAGGTCACCGCATAGCCCGACCAGTTGGTCGAAAGCGCCACCGGGTGCTGCACCTGGGCGCTTATCCCCGGACCTGGTGGAGCCGGGATCATCGGCCCCACCGCTGGTCCCGCCACGCCGGCAGCGGCCGCCGCCACCCCCGAGCTCGCCCCGGCCGCCCCNNCCACGACGAACGCCGCGGCCCATCTGGCCAACCTGGTCATCCCCCCACCCCTTCGTGGAGTCGGACAGACGCCGACCCACCTGTCCCACAGGCCCTCCGGGGGCTGCTGGACCCAATTGTCGCACAGCTCTGCCATTCCGGGTCATCCCGGGGTCCCGGTCCTCAAGGCAGTGGCTCCATGCTCCGATAAATCTGTGTGACCACCGGGACGAACGGCGCCATCGGTGCCTCGGACCCCCAGGCGTCCTTCCAGAGCGTGGCCGGACGGCTGTCGCGCGTCCTCGGCGCGGCCGAGGAATCGACACTCGACGTGGCCGCCTCCACCTGCCTGGAGGAGCTCGGGGGCTTCGCCGACGTCGACGTGACCTTCATCACCCTGGTGGACGACGACGCCTGCGTCACCGACGACTGGCACTGGATCCGTCCCGGCCTCGGTGCCTCGGCACCCCCGATCGGCTCCCCTCTGACGGCCACCTTCGGGTCGGCCATGGAGTTCCTCCGCACCGGTAACACCGTCGTCATCGATGATCTCTCCCGCATCGAGCTGGGCCCGTCCGAGCGTGCTCTGGCCACCGCCAACGGGTTGCAGGCGATCATGATCGCCCCGGTCATCGTGGGATCGCAGTTGCTCGGGGTCATGGGTCTCCAGGTCTTCCACCGCCCCCGGCCCTGGGAACGCAGTCTGGTGGTCCAGGTCGAGCTCCTGGCGCAGACACTGGTGCAGGCCGTCTGCCGGACGCGCCAACAGGGCGCCCTGGCCGTGGCCAACGCCAGAGCCCGGCGCATCGCCGCCTACATCCCCGACGGTCTGCTGCTTTTGAGCATCAAGGGCAACGTGTCCTGGGTGTCACCCTCGTTCTGCGCCATGTCCGGCCTGGCCGACAGGCGGATCCTGAACCGGATGGCCTCCTCTTTCTTCCACCCCTCGCACCGTCAGGCCCTGGAGGAACAGATAGCGCGGGCCGTGCGCAGCCATGACGCCGACATCACCGTGCAGCTCCAAAGTGAGTCCGGCGACTGGCGCTGGGCCGACGTCTCGTTACGCCTGGCGACCGAGCCGGACTCGGGCGTCCCCAACGAGATCGTCATGAGCGTCCGCGACGTCCACGAGCGCCACCTGCGCGAACAGCACCTGGTCCGCCAGGCCGACCTCGACCCTCTGACGGGCCTGGCCAACCGCGCCGCTTTCGAGAGGGCCGTCACGGCGATGGCCGACCGCGACGTCCGCGTCCTGGTGGCTTTCTGCGACATCGACAACTTCAAGTCCATCAACGACCAGTACGGCCATGACGTCGGTGACGACGTGCTCCGGGCCGTGGCCGCCGCCATCGGCAACGTCGTACGCGGTGACGACATCGTGGCCCGTTTCGGCGGCGACGAGTTCGCCGTCGTCGTGACCCACGTCGACGACATGCACACCGTCCCTCTCGGGGCCCGACTCCTGGGCGTCACCAGAGAGCTCGAGGTGGGTGGCACCCGGGTGTCGTTGTCCGTCGGCATCTGCGGGCCGGGCCCGGCGCGAGACGCCGCCGCCATGAGGCAGAAGGCCGATCAGGCCATGTACTCGGTGAAGCGGACCAACAAGAACAACTGGGTCGAGGTCGAATGGAACCCTCCTCCCGCCTGAGCGGGGTCCTCTGTCTGACCTGACCGCCGTCGCCCTCGAGCCCCGACGGAGATCGTCACGAAGGCGACCGTTTAGTGTGGCCATCCGATGATCGAGATCATGCGCTTCCGGTTGGCAGCGGGCGTCGATGAAGAGGCCTTCAAGAGGGCCGACGGCCACGTCCAGTCCGACTTCGCCTATCACCAACCCGGGTTGCTGCGGCGGACGACCGCCCGCAGCCACGCAGGGGGCTGGATCGTCATCGATCTGTGGCAATCGGAATCCGACGCCGACGCGGCGGCGACGACGGGGGCCAGCGATCCGGTGACGGCCCGGTTCATGTCATTGGTGGACCCCACCACGGTCGAGACCGAGCGCTACGACACACTCGATTGACGCCGGTCCTGGTGAGTCAGGGGTCCGGACGGCCCTACTGCTGGACGAGCACCAGCGGGATCCCCTCGGGATCGTCGACGGCGGCCAGTGTCGGACCGTCGGGAATGTCGAAAGGCTCGGCCACGATGGTGGCGCCCAACTCGACGGCCAGCACCAGCGAGGCCCGCAGGTCCCTCACCTGGACGTAGAGCGACACCCCGGAGCGGTCTCCCTGGCGCATATGGCCGGCCGGACCCCGCTCGGGACCGCCCAGTCCCGCCGGGATCTGCATGATGGGGCCGTCGCCGATGTCCCAGTGGCACAGCGCCCGGTAGAACGCGGCCTGGCGTTGCGGGTCCCGGGCCACGATCTCCCAATGCACCACCGGTCTGGCCCAGTCCTCACCCACGCCTGCCTCCAATTCCACCGATCGGTCAAGCGTCGCACAGTTCCGATGCAGACGACCGGGGGCCAGGTGGCGCCGGCGCCGCCGACCGGAGCCCCCGATCGGCGCCTGCCTCGCTCGATTCCCACTCCGCCGTGACGTGACGAGGAGCTCATGGGGCGACCAGGCCCACGACCGGTTCATTCAGGTGCTTCCCACCCATGGAGCCGTCGAAGCCGGCGTTACCGAAGGCGAAGACCCCGCGAGGCCGGACCTTTAGCGTCCGGTCGTGCCGACGTGCTGCTCCCTCTCCCGCCCGGGGTGGGCGTTGATGAGAATGCCTCCGACGAGCGCCCCGAGCACCATGGAACCGGCGGCCCACCTGCTGGCCGTGGCGAAGCCGTGCACCGTGGCCTTGGCCACCACACCAGCAATCCGAGCATGTGAGGCCAGATAGGTGGTCGTCGCCGTGGCGGCGATGGTATTGAGCAGAGCGGTGCCGATGGAGGCGCCGACCTGCTGCGATGTGTTCGTGGTGGCCGACGTGATGCCGACGTCAGGTGGTTCGGCGTTGCTCGTGGCGGTACTGATGCAGGGAACGAGCGCTATGCCGAGACCCAGCCCGAGCAAGATCTCGGTGGGGAGCACGTGGGTGACGTACGACGCGTCGGGGGTCAGACGGGTGAGAAGGGCGACACCCACGGCGGCGAGCAGGAGGCCGGGAACGACCAGCAGTCGGGTGCGCAGATGGGGCATCAGGCGACTGGCCAGCTGGGTGGCCGCCAACCCGTTGACGGCCATGAGCGGGAGGAAGGCCACGCCCGTCTTGAGCGGTGAGTAGTGATCGACCGTCTGCAACAGGTAGGTGAGAAACAGAAACGTGCCGTACATGCCGAGCACGGCGAGGATGATGGTGAGAAAGGCGCCACCGCGGTTGCGGTTGGCCAGGATGCGCAGGGGAAGAAGGGGGTTTGCCACCTTGGCCTGCAGCACCACGAAGGACGCCAGCAAGGCGGCGGCGACGACGAGAGGAACGATGACCCCGAGAGAGCTCCAGCCGTCGGNNGGCGCCTCGCCCAACCCGTAGACCAGAGCCACCAACCCACCGCTGCCGAGGATGGCCCCCGGGATGTCGAGCCTGGCTCCCCGGTGTCCGGCGCGCTTCGGAATCATGGTGAAGGCGCCGACAGCGACGATGGCCGATATGGGCAGGTTCACATAGAGGCACCAGCGCCAATCGAGGTACTGGGTCAGAAATGAACCGAGAATGAGCCCGAAGGCGGCGCCCCCGATGGCGATCGAGGCGTAGATCCCGAAGGCCCGGCCCCGCTCGCGAGGATCAGCGAATGTGGTGGTGAGAAGAGAGAGCACCGATGGCGCCAGGAGAGCTCCGAGCATCCCCTGCAACGCCCGGGCGCCGATCAGCATGCCGGTGGTCTGCGACGCACCCCCGAGCGCCGACGCGGCGGCGAAGCCGATGACACCCACCATCAGGGTCCGCTTGGGTCCGACGATGTCGCTGATCCGCCCCCCCAGAAGGAGCAGGCCACCGAACCCCAAGGTGTAGGCGGTCACCACCCATTGCCGGTCGACGTTGGAGAACCCCAGGGAGTGCTGGGCCGAGGGGAGGGCGATGATCATGATCGTCGTATCGAGGACCACCATGAGTTGGGCCCCGGCAATGACGACAAGGATCCACCAGTGGGCGCGCGTCGGCGCCTCCGGCGTGTCAGGGGGATCACTGCGGGTCTTGAGATCGGTCACCCCCACAGCTTGCACCCAACAGGGCGCAGTGCCTGACGGTCGTGGCCCTCCACTAACGCGACTGAATGCGTGACCTGGGCTTGCCTGGAGCCAACCTCGCCACCATCGATTCCTTTGGACGTCACGGCAACAAGGTGGACGTCCAAGACGCTCTCGAGATTCCCATCGCCTGCCAATCCCAACAGGTGGCTTGGAATTCGTCCGTGGTCGGTGAAGACATCCAAGCGCCTTTGAAGACCTGTGCGCCGGACAATCTTTCCGGTGTCATCGTCGGTAGATGACCGTGCCGGCGGCGCCCCTCGGACTCCGATAGCAGCTAGGAGGCGTCTTCGCCGTAGTCGTGGTCCGGGTGGTTCTGCTCACCGAGGCGCCAATAGCCACGGGTGACCAGTGAAGACGGATCCACGCGGCCCTCGGTCAGGAGCGCCCGCCGGATAAGGCGTACGGCCGTCGCCTCGCAGGCGACCCAGATGCCGGCCACCCCGGTGAGGTCGGCGGCGGACAGAGCCGACTGCAGCGTCGGACCGAAGGAACCCGGTTGTCGGTGCAGCCAGGTGGCGCTGACGTCGGCGGCGCTCTCAAGCTCTCTCTCGTCGGAATCGCCATCCACTTCGAGATACACCTCGGCCGACGCCGAGGCGGGAAGGGCGGCCAGCAGGGTGCCGATGGCAGGGATGGCGCTCTCGTCACCGGCCACGACCCACCGCCCCGGTCCGAGCTCGAGTGGCATGCGGCCGCCCGGGCCGGCCAGGGCGATCCGTTGGCCGGGAGCGGCCTGATTCGCCCATGCCGACGCCGGACCTTCACCATGGAGAACGAACTCCACGTCGAGCGTCGTCAATCCGGGATCGAAGTGCCGGGGCGTAAAGGTGCGCATCACCGGGCGGGTCCGATCATCGGGAAAGCGGAGCCCGTCAGGGCCGAATTCCGGGAGGGCGGGCGCGTCCTCACCGGGGGCCGGGAAGAGGAGTTTGACGTGCTGGGTGGGGGCGGCGATCTCGAAGCCTTCGAGTGCGTCACCTCCCAACGCCACTGTCACCAGACGCGGGGTCACCTGCCGCACGGCAACAACCTCCACCGGACGGAAGCGGCGTGTTGGTTTCATCGTCGTCGGCGCAGGCATCAGGTTTCTCCTAGGCATACAGATGGGCTCGGCAAGGCGGTGTCCGGGCGGCGGCTCATGCGACCTCGACGGGGATGGGTTCCTCTTTCTGGCGCGTGGCCAAGCGGCCCCGGCGCACCATCGTGGCGGCGGCGGAGCCATCGCTCACGCTGAAGGTGGTGAGAACGGCAACCAGAGCGACGGCAGCGGCGGCCAGGAAGGCGGCGTGGTACGCGGTGAGATCGGGGACGATGCGACCATTGGAGAGCCTGGTGGGCCCCACGGCGGCGAGGACGGTCGTGAGGAAAGCCACTCCGACGGCACCGCCCAACTGGCGGGCAGCGTTGAACAGGGTGGAGGCGCGGCCCGTCTGTTCGGGGCTGATGGTGGCGAATGACGCCGCCTGGGCGGGGATGAACACGCACGACATGCCGAGTCCGATCAAGAACATGAGAGCTCGGGCCCACCACAGGCTGGTGGTGGCCCCTATCTCCGACATACCGGCGATGGCGACGGCGACCAGGGTGAGGCCCGAGGCCATGATCCGGCGGGGACCGAAGACGGGGTAGAGCCGACGACTGACCACTTGCGCGCCGATCATGACTCCGACCGCCTCGGGGAAGGTGTTCAGGCCCGACTGGAGGGCGGAAAGGTGGAGCCCGTCCTGGTAAAAGAGCGCCGCCATGAACAGCACACCGAGGAAGGCAACCGCTCCGAGTGTCAGCACCACGCTCGTCGAGCGGAAGAGGCGGTCGCCGTAGACCCGCAGGTCGACAAGCGGCTTCGCTTTGCGCAACTCGAAAAGCACCATGGCCACGAGAAGCGCCGCACCCGCGGCGATAGCGACCAGGACCGACGTACCTGACCAGCCCTTGAGCGGGCCTTCCGATACGCCGTACATGATCAGACCCAGACCACTGGCTGCCAACAGGAACCCGGCCAGGTCGAAGCGGCCGGGGTGGGCTTGTACGTGGTCGTCGAGACAGAGCGCGCCGAACACGGTGGCGGCGATCCCGATGGGGACGTTGACGTAGAACACCCATCGCCACGAGAGGTCGGTGACGAGCAGACCGCCGAGCACGGGGCCCAGCGCCGGAGCGAGCGCCGTGGGGATCATCAAGATGCTCGACGCGCGCACCCGCTCGGCCGGCGGGAAGACCCTGAAGAGCATCGCCATCCCGACCGGGGTCATGAGACCGCCAGCCGCCCCTTGGAGCACCCGGAACACGACAAGCTCGCCCAGGCTGGTGGCCAGGCCGCACAGGGCCGAAGCGGCGGTGAAGAGCACCACCGAAAACAGCAGGACCTTCCGGCCTCCGAAACGGTCACCGAGCCAGCCCGATGCCGTGAGGAACACCCCCGTGCTGACGAGGAATCCGATGACCACGCTGTCGACGGCGTCGGGGCTGGTGTGGAAGTCCCGGCCGAGCACGGGGAGGGCCACATTGACGATGGTCGTGTCCATGATGGCCATGAACAGGGCGGCCACATACACGACGCCAACGGCGATTTTCTGGTTCACTCGACGCGATCGCATCACGGTATAGTTGTATAACTCACTGAGTTTGTCAACTATTTAGTTTGTAGATCGTTGACTCAGGCGTATGCTAGGAGAGTGACCGAGGTGGAGGTGCCTGGTGCTCCGGACCCAGCCCGAGAGGCATGGGAACGGATGCGTGAGCTGACTCACGATCCACAGGTTCTCGGACGGGTCCACGAGGTGGCCGCCGAGGCGGGGATCATTCCGGGAGCGGCGAAGGCGCTGAAATACCTCTCCTCCACCGAGCCCACCCCCATGCGTCAGCTGGCGGCCGAGCTGCGCTGCGACACCTCCTACATCACCACCATCGTCGACAACTTGGAAGAAGCAGGGGTGGCCCGCCGCCAAGCCCACGCCACGGACCGACGCATCAAGGTGGTGGTGCTCACCGAGGCCGGCCAGCTTGTGGCCGATCGAGTCGCCCAGGTCATCGGTACTCCCCCGCTCACCTTCGACGCACTCGACGCAGAAGAAAGGGTGACCCTGCGCGACCTGCTACGGAAACTCAGCGTCAGCGTTGCCACTCCGAGCTGGTAGTGACCGGCGTGGATGCACCGGGAACGGGCGTGCGCCCTTCGGTGTCAAACACGACGAATGGGTGCGACGTAGCAGGGAGACCAATCGGCGCGTAGAGGCGCCCTTGAAGACGGTGGTATGGGAATGGATGACCCTGGCTGGATGATTTCCATCCCAAGTATCCCGGTCGCTACTTTGTAATCGACATCCTCGGCCGCGACCGTCCCGAACGGGCGCTCTGCATCCGTGTCGGCCAGTTCACGCCACCGCTTTGGCGTTCGCCTGCCGGAGTCGGCGAGCCATCACCTTTAGCATTCTGTGTGCGACCTCAGGCGAAGACTTGAACAACATCTCGAATTCGAAGCCACTCAAAACGAGTACCTCCATGTCCGTGCTGGCGACCACGGTCGCAGTGCGTGGACCACCATCAAGAGTGGCCACCTCTCCAAAGAAGTCGCCGGGTCCGAATCGAGCCTCTTCTACTCCACGCACGAGACAGGTGGCCGTTCCCGACAAGACGATCAGTACCTCAGCGCCTCGGCTTCCCGCCGTGGTGAGACAGTGGCCCGCACGAATGTTCAATCGCGTGCCGAGGGTGGACACCCGCTTCATCGTTCTCCCGCTGCAGCCGGCGAACACAGGCAGGGCAAAAAGGTCTTCGCCGTGGTGGGGGTGTTTGTATTTTCGAGCCAATCAGATTCTCCTCGCCCCAGCGGTCGATTCTCCTTGGTTCGAGCATACGAAAGCGGCGTTACGGGACGATGAACGCAGGGCAAACGCTGGCGAAATGGTCGCCGCTCCGATGCTCGTGGACGGGCTCACACCGAAGCACCCGAGTCCGATGAGAAGGTCCAGCATGTCGGATCGCCAGGCGAGGCTCTTCTGGTGCGCTGTGTGGCCCGCGGGGCCATCTCGAAGAACCACGGCGGGACATCCGACTTCGCCCGCATTGCCGAGCGGCGTGGAAAGTACAGGCTCACAGTGACTGTGGCTGGCAAGCTCCTTACCCCTCATGTACTACGGCCTTCGAGATGGAGAGGTCCTGTGTCTCGAGGGCCGGGAGGCCGCGTGGGCGCGCCCTACGTTCGAAGTCTGCTTCAACCTCGTCTGACGATCGTGATGATTTCCGGACTGGTATCGGTCAGCGGATGCCGGTCCCAATCCCCGAACTGCGCCTCGATCGCCAAACCAGCGTCGGACAAGAAAGAGGCGAGCGAAGCCGCATCAAGGAACCTCAAGGTGCTCCGGCTCACCTGCGGCAGATCCCAACCGGGACTGGTGAACGTTGTGGTGAAGGAGACGACGTGCCCGTCCACGGGCGCTTCGACCTCGTGAGCCATCCGCCCCACGAACCCGGCGGATGTCTGGACCTCGACGGCATTGTCCGGAGTCCAGCTTGCCCATACCCGAACCGATGGGTTGCGGGTTTCGAAGCCGAAGTGACCATCTTCGGTGAGAGCCGACCTGATCTTGGACAGCGACGAGCGTATCTCGTCGTCTTCGAGGAACACCTGAAACGCATGACCCGTCATGACGATCAGGTCGAATTCCTGATCCCAAGCGACGGTCGAGAGGTCACCAAGGGTCCACTCGATGTCCGAGCGCACGCGCGCCTGGCCAAGCATGGCGCCGGCTGGGTCGAGCCCACATAGTCGTCCGGTATGACCTGCCTCTCGGGCCCTGCGCAACAGCTCACCTGTCCCGCAGCCAACATCGAGCAC
Source organism: Acidimicrobiaceae bacterium (assembly GCA_003131945.1). Next base: position 1,416 of record PKWD01000251.1, on the reverse strand, counting down.
GGCTTCCGCAGACATTACTAGCGGCAGGTAGAAGCCAAAGTCGCCCCTTCGTTCCCATGGATGAAACACGTCGTACAACTCGGCGAGACTGGGCTCGACGAACTGATGGTCAACCACCACGGCAGTGTGGCAGACAGGACGTGCCGCCAGTGCGTGGGCTTGGTCTGCGGTGTCGCTGGGCGATATCAATCACACCAAGCCGAACCCCGGCGTGGGTCAGGCGCTCAGAGCCCGGGAAGCGCCCAGTTGCGATCGGGGCGCTCCGGGGGCAGGTTCATAGGCTCGCCGGGCACCCACCCGCTCGCCTCGATGTCCTCCAAGACGTGGACCATGTTGTACGTGTCCTCTTCATAACTGAACTTCCCGTCGCCGGCGTAGCGCAGCCGTGAGTAAGCAGACTGGGTGTAAGGCGTGCCGTCCGCCCGGGTGCCAGGAATGATCTGAGTCCATTTCACGACGACGTCGTCCCCCTCGATGGCGGTGAACTCCACCGGGAATTTCCAGTCCCCGAGGCCGACCATCGAGTGCTCCAGCCAGTGAGCGATCGCTTGCTTACCCTCGACGCGACCCCACGCGCCGTCCACGTACACAGCGTCGTCGGTATAGAAGTCGGCCAAGGCTCCAAAGCCGTTGGGCTCGAGGCCCTCGTCGATGCGGCCACGCAATTCGCGGTAGCGGTCAACGACGGCCTGGATCTCGTCACGAGGATGAGGTGGGGGACTGGTGGTCATCCTGGGAGGGTAGCCCGGGAGGGGCGACCCAGTACTGCGACCGATAGATACCGTGCGATTTGCTCGCGTGCGATGGTAGGGGGCACTGCCAATGTTCTCTCGCTGAGATGGCCTACCCCTGGGGTGAGAAGGAGGCTAGGACAGCTGTGACCGTGGCGTGACCGGTGCCAAGGACTTGGAGGTCAAACGCCATCTTGCCCATCGACGATGATGACGGCCCCTTCGTGCCCGTTGGCAGACACAGTCGGAGCTTCGCTCGACCGAGCGCAGGGGGTGTCACCGTGAGGCCTCGGGCACGGCGAAACGGGCGCCTGGGGGCCCACTTCTCGTAGCTGAGACTGGGACGGTTGGCAACGCAGAAGTCGAGTTAGTGGCGGGTTCGGTGGTCTGCGTGGATCGGGACGGCATCGTTGGACGTCGTAAGGCCTGCTTCGGCGCAGTCGAGACTGCCCAAACGGCGCTCACCAAGGTAAGGGCGATCAAGACGCCCAGCGGAGCCCAAGAACTCCATCGCTTATATGACATCCGATTTCGAGGGTGCGACTGTCAAGCTTGCAACGGAACTCGGTCTTGGCGGCGCCTGCCGGAGATTCCATAAGTGCTTCGTGTTCGTGCGTCAGAGACCTTCCTCTGCCGGGACAATCAGGGTTCGAGGACGATCTTGCCCAGCGTGTGACGCTGTTCG
>PKWD01000034.1 GCA_003131945.1 Acidimicrobiaceae bacterium | reverse complement strand
GATCTCTGACTCAGGTCACTAGCCGGAGTAACTCGGCAGGCTGAGGTTTCGTGCTCAGCCGACGTGCCGATCCCCAGAGGCCCAGCAGCACACGGAGCCGGTGGAGCGATTAGTCATCCGATTCCGCCTTAAGAACAGGCCGCTGTGTTGTGCTCTTGCAGTTCACACTCGCAGTTCATAGACTGAACAGTCAGTCAACCCACCCCTCGTGACCTATTCATCGGAGTCCACCGTGGCCGCAGAACCTTCGACCACCCCACGCGTTTCTGCTCGCCTTGACGAGATCATCACCCAGGAGGAGCGTTTGTTCGTCGAACGCCAGCCTCGTTCGGCGGATCTGCGCCAACGTGCACTTGGTTCCCTGGCTGGGGGGGTGACCTCGAGCTGGCAGATCACCAATCCGCAAGCCGTGTGGCTGAGCCACGGTTCGGGTTCGAAAATCTTCGACGTCGACGGAAACGAATACGTCGACCTGCACGGCGGCTACGGGGCCGGTTTGGCCGGCCACGCTCATCCCGCCATCGTCGATGCTGTGCGACAGCAGGTCGGCCGCGGCACCCACTTCGCACAACCGACGGAGTACGCGATCGACGTAGCCGAGGAGTTGGCCCGACGCTTCCACCTCCCCCTGTGGCGATTCAACAACTCAGGGACAGAGTCGACCATGGACGCCGTCCACCTGATGCGGGCCATCACTGGACGGGATCTGCTCATCAAGGTCGAGGGCTGCTANNAACCCTGGTTGTCGGATTCAACGACCTCGATGCAGTGGAGCGAATACTCGAGGCATACCCCCGACGGGTGGCCGGCATGATCGTCGAGCCCATCATGATGAACGCCGGCATCATCCCACCGGCGCCCGGATACCTGGCGGCACTGAAGGATCTCCTGCATTCCCACGGGGCGCTTCTGACATTCGATGAGGTAAAGACGGGACTAACCGCAGGGCCGTCGGGTGCCAGCGGCGTCGTAGGGGTCACTCCGGACATCATCTGCCTGGCCAAGGCAATCGGCGGCGGCATCGTCTCGGCCGCCCTCGGAGGTTCGGACGAGGTCATGGGACACGTGGCCAACGGGGACTACGAAATGGTGGGCACATTCAATGGCAATCCCATGGCGATGGCGGCGACACGGGCAATGCTGACCGATGTGGCCACTCCCTCCGCCTACGACCGAATCGGTGAGCTCAGGGCCCGAGCAGTCACCGGACTCGAGCGGACGATCACCCAGTACCGACTCAACGCCCATGTGGTCGCCGTGGGCGCCAAGGGTTGCGTCGTCTTTCGCACCGACCCAGTCCACAATTATCGGGACTTCGTCTCCCTCGACGATCGGTACAACCATGCGCATTGGCTCATGCAACACAACGGAGGGGTCTTCCTGCCGCCATGGGGAAANNCGCAATGGCTGATCTCGACCCAGCATGATAAAGGTGATATCGACCGGCTCCTCACCAACTTCGACCTGCTGGCGGCGCGACTCGTCGCCTGACGAGCCAACGAATCGACCCGGGCCTGAGCGGGAATCATCAAATCAAAGAGAGCCACAACCCGGACCGCCAAACTGAAGCCCGTGGCCGATGCCGGCCGTAGTAGATCCCCGACAATCCTCCTTGCAGCGACACTGGCGTGGTGCTTGAATAACTGAACAATCAGTCAGATTTCTACGCCAGAGTGCTTGGCGAGTCAGAGAACGGAGGTGATCGGCTTGACGTCTCACCCACGTGAAGGTTGGTCGGACGACGGCCCCCGACGATCACAGACTCTGTCCCGGCGCAGTTTCCTCGCCGCGGCGGCGGCCACCGGCCTCGGGGCGGGTCTGGCCGCCTGCGGTAAGAGCGGGGGGGCGGCATCGAGCACCTCCACCACCGCCGCTCTGACCACTCCTGTGGACCTTCCCCGGCCCGACAGCCCCGTCACATGGCCGATCTATTCGTCGAACAAAGCCATTGCCAGCGGTCTGGAACCGGAAAAGAACGCCACGCTGAAGATCTACAACTGGGTGGCCTACGTCAACCAGAAGGACCTCGACGCCTTCGGCAAGAAGTACAAGTGCAAGGTGGAGTTGACCACCTTCAACACCATGACGGAGGCAATCGCCAAGCTGCGCAGTGGCCAATTCAACTTTGACGTCTTCGTGCCCACGGTTGACGTCCTGGGGCAACTCGTAAGCGCCAAGATCATCCGCCCGCTCAACCACACCTACATCCCGAATATCTCCCAAGCCTGGCCCCAGTACACGAGCCCCTTCTACGACCAGAGCTGGCAGTACACCGTTCCGTACACGATCTACACCACCGGCATCGCCTGGCGAAAGGATCACGTCGACGAGGATCCCGACACAATGGCCAATGCCTGGGCCATGCCCTGGCAGGCCAAGTACAAGGGCAAAGTCGCGATCCTCGACGACTACCGCGAGAGCATGGCGCTCGGACTCATGAAGAACGGAATACTGGATCTCAACACCAGCAACACGGCGCAATTGCAGGCCGCCACCAACTCACTGCTCCAGTTGGACAAGCTGGTCAACCTCCACATAGACAACAACGACTATTCGAACGTACCGAGCGGCCAGATCTGGATCCACCACGCGTGGTCGGGCGACATGGCTGCGGCCGCCAACTACATGCCCAAAGGCACGCCAGTGGATGTGGTCGGCTACTGGTTCCCATCGAACGGCAAGGGCCCCGTGGGCAATGACACTTTGACCGTGTTGTCCGGTGGCAACA
>PKWD01000223.1 GCA_003131945.1 Acidimicrobiaceae bacterium | reverse complement strand
TCCTGCTGGAGCCGATCTCGCGACTCGAGGTCACCGTCCCGGCTTCGATGCAGGGCGAGGTCCTCGGTGACCTGAACTCGCGGCGCGGTCGCGTGCAGGGCACCGATACGGCCGACGGCGGACGCCAGGTGATCACGGCCCTGGTCCCCACAGCGGAGATCCAGCGCTATGCCGTCGATCTCCGCTCGCTCACCGGTGGACGCGGCCGTTTCCAATCCGCACACGATCACTACGACGTCATGCCGGCCAACCTGACCGAGCGCATGATGAAGATCAAGGTGGACGCCTGAGCATCGCCCACGAGGATCTCGTGATCGACCCCGTCAACACCGGGGGCTACGACGATGTCCTTGCTCTCATCGCCGACTACCAACGCTTCTACGGCGTCGACACACCCGACCCGCAACGCAACCGGGAGTTCTTCGCCCGATTTCTCGGGAAGAGTGAAGCCGGCTGCATCCTCGGAGCGAGAAGCGGCGGCCGACTCGTGGGCTACGCCTGCCTGTACTTCTCACCGTCATCGGTCGACGCCATGGACATCGTCATCCTGAACGACCTCNNCTCATCGAGGCCACCACGGCGGTGGCCCGTTCCCGCCACGTCGAGCGCGTGCGGTGGTCCACCGCCATCGACAACCGACGTGCCCAGCGTCTCTACGAACAGATGGGAGCCCAGCGCTCCACCTGGTTCGAGTACGAGGTCGTCGTCGAACCGTCAGACCGGTGACCTCGTCGTCGTCGCTTGGGCCCACAGGTCGGGAAGGTTGGCGAGGACGTCGAGGAATGCTCTTCTTTCAGTGGCCAGGTCGTGACGAGCAGCCTCATCGGCTGCCTGTTGACGGATCCGCTCCACAACCGTCGTGTCAGCCGTCCATGCCGCTTCGGCTTGGCCAACGATGGCGTCGAAGTCGTAGGCGGCGAACCAACATGTCTCGCCGTCTCTACAGAACGACCTGTTTCCGACGCTGTCCGGGCATACCACCACGGTGCCTAAAGCCATGGCTTCGAGTGCGGGCAGATAGAAGCCCTCGTGTAGGCGGGGAACGAAGACCGCTAGTCGAGATCTGGCCAACACGGCCAGAAACTCTTGGCGGGGCACGAACCCGTCGATGACGTGAATACGACGGTCTGGACGCTCGAGGCGGGCCGCGACCTCACGCGTNNTGAACTGGGGTCGCTTGTTACCGATGACAGCGATGTCGATATCACGCGAGGCGAGCGGTCTCGATAAGTCGACGTGCACGTCAATGGCGTTCGGAATGGTGATGATCGGTCCACAAACCTCCCCGGTCGCACGAATCGCGTCTGTCACCTCGCGGCTGACGCAGATGCGGACAGCGGGAAACCGGAGAAAACTTCGCTTTGGGTCGTGCTCACTGGCATGACGAATATGCTGAATCAGATTGATGACGGGAAGGTCCGGACGTGACCGACGACGGCGAGACAGATGATTCCAGTTCATTCCGGCAAGGAAATACACTTGGGCATCGACGTGGTCCCCACGACCGGCCACCGTGTTCTGCGGCTGGCTCCAGGGNNATGCGCAGGACGGCTCGGTGATGGGGGGAGTCATTGACATGTTGAAAGTAATGCCACACCTTGAGGTCGCCCCCATTAATCCTGGTTTGACCACGAACCTGGGAGAACGCTCGAAAGAACAACACCACCGCTCGATCATCGATCTCCACTCCCGAGCGCACCGTGTAATCCTATCCTTCGGGCTCGACGATCCTCGACGTCGTCTGCCTTCGCTCGGTCAAAATCGACTCGATCAGTTGCCTCAGCCCGGCGGCCACGCATCGTGAAGCTTCTGCCAGCTCCGAGGCAGGGACTCAGGGAGGACCCGCACGCCGGCCACGGCCGTCATGAAGTTCGTATCGCCGGACCATCGGGGCAGGACGTGCAGGTGGAGGTGTCGGGGAATGCCGGCGCCCGCGGCACGACCCAGATTGGCACCCACGTTCAGGCCGTCGGGGTCATAGGCGGCGTCGAGAGCGGCCGCCGCGGTGCGCGTCGTCTCCCACAGATCGACCGACTCGTCCTGGGTCAGTCCGGCCAGTGACGACACATGGCGGACGGGCGTCACGAGGAGATGGCCACTGGCGTACGGATAGGCGTTGAGTACCGCCAGAGTGAGCTCACCGCGCCACACGACGCCGTTCTGCTCGCTCGGATCCCCCGATGCCGCTATCCGGCACAAGACACAGTCCTCTTCGGTTCCGTTGCGCTGCGCCGTGCTGGCGGAGGCCACATAGTCGTGGCGCCAACCGGCCCACAGTTGATCCAGACTCATCGCGCTTCGGGGGATCCTTTGGCCTCGACTTCGGCCACCACGGCGGCCACGAACTCATGGAGGGCGACGCCGCGCCGTGGGCGATCGGAGCCGCGGGCGTTCACCCCGACCGACCCGGCGGCGACGTCGTCATCACCCACCACCACGATGTAGGGAACCTTCTCCATCTTCGACCGCCGGATCCGCCCACCGAGCGGTTCATGGGCGGGGTCGACCGTGGTACGCAGTCCGGCCTGGCGACAGCGCTCCGCCACCTCCTCGGCGTACGAATTGTGGTCGTCGCGCACCGGGAGCACCACCACCTGAATAGGCATGAGCCATGTCGGCAAGGCGCCGGCATAGTGCTCGAGGAGGATGGCGA
>PKWD01000382.1 GCA_003131945.1 Acidimicrobiaceae bacterium | reverse complement strand
TGCGCCCGGGTCGGCCCCCCTCCAGCACGAAGGCGCCGCCGGTCGGGGTGGCCACCGGGCGCTCGGTGAGCCCCAGGGCCCCGAGGCGGTCCCGGATCAGCGTGGTGGTGACGTGCTCCTCGAATCCCAGCTCGGGGTGGGCGTGGAGGGCCCGCCGGGTGTCGACCATCTCGTCGAACGCGGCGTCGACCGCGGCCGCGGTCCCGTTCGGCCCGGCCGGTGAGGTCACGGTCCGACCGTAGACGGCCCGATGACGGCGCGCACCAGCACCGAGAGGGTGTAGTCGAACACGTCCACCTCGTCGCTCTCGGTCATCAGCAGGTCCAGCAGCTCGGGGTCGTCGGGGACGTCCTCGGGCGTCCAGAGCGCACCGGGCGCCCCGACCTGGGCCGGTTGGCGCTCGACCTGGCGGTCGATCAAGACCGAACCGATCACCAAGCTCAATATGGCCCGGGCGGCGAGGGCGGCGTCGCTCCCCCGCAGCCCCGCCGCGGTCAGCTCGCGCACCAGCACCCGGCGGGCGGGCTGAAAGAGGGCGGCGGTGCGGCCCTGCCGGTGGACTAGGGCGACCAGGTCCGGACGCTCGAGGAGAGCCCGGCGCAATGAGCGACCGATGTCCACGACGCGGGCTTGGTGCCCGCGGCCGTGGACCTCCACCTCAGCGATCTGGGTGATGATCCGTTCGACCAGCCCGTCGAGCAGCGCCCGCTTATCACCCACGTGCCAGTCGTAGGCGGTGACGGCGACGCCGAGCTTTGCCGCCAGGCCCCGAATGGTGAGGGCCGCCGGGCCACCGGTCTCGACCATTTCGAGCGCGGCATCGAGCACCTGGTCGCGCGAGAGCGGTGGGCTGGGCGCCCGCCGGGCACCCGGTCGTGCACCTTGACGCTGGCCGGCCCCCATGTAACGATGCTACAGACGCGGCCGGTTGGGTGCAGCCGACGCCCGAGACCGTGGACCGCGGGGGGTGACGAGGAGATGGCAGGCAGCGACCGGTATGTGGTCATCTCGGCCGATTGTCACGGCGGAGCCGACCTGCTCGAGTACCGCGACTATCTCGACGCGCGTCACCATGACCGCTTCGACGCCTGGGCTCGGGAGTACCCCGTCCTGCACGAGGACCTCATCGGAGAACAGGCCACCGGGAACTGGGACAGCGGGCGACGCCTCGGCGATCTTGAGGCCGACGGCATCGTGGCCGAGGTCCTCTTCCCGAACACGGTCCCCCCCTTCTTCGAAGAGGGCAACCTGGTGGCCCTTCCTCCGAGCGAGGCCGACTACGACCGACGCTTCGCCGGCGTCCAGGCCCACAACCGCTGGGTGGCCGACTTCTGCACCGCCGCGCCCGGACGGCGCGCCGGTGTCATCCAGGTCTTCGTCAACCGCCTCGAGGACGCGCTGGCCGAGATCACCTGGGCGGCCGGGCACGTGAACCTCTTCGGCGGCATCCTGCTGCCCTCGATCCCACCGGGGTCACCGCTGCCTCCTCTGTATGACCCGCACTACGACCCGCTGTGGCGCCTGTGTGAGGAGGTGGGCGCCGTCATCAACATCCACGCCGGCTCGGGTCTCCCCGACTACGGCGAGCTCGAGATCGCCCGGGCCATCATGCTGGTCGAGGTGCCCTGGTTCAGCCACCGCCCCCTCTGGCATCTCATCTTCGGCGGTGTCTTCGAGCGCTTCCCGGACCTGAAGGTGGCCCTCACCGAGCAGGGTGTGGCTTGGCTCCCGCGCGGTCTCGAGACTCTCGACTGGTTCTACGGTCGCATGGACCCCGCCGGCGGGGCGGCCGAGGCCGTCTTCTTCGGCGCCGCCGCCAAGGGCATGACCATGAAGCCGTCGGAGTACTTCGCCCGCAACATCTGGCTCGGCGCCTCCTACCTGCGCTCCTCGGAGTCCGAGCTGCGGCCCGGCTTCGGCGCCGACCGCGTCATGTGGGGCGACGACTATCCCCACTCCGAGGGGACCTGGCCTTTCAGTCGCGAGGCGCTGCGGGTCGCCTTCGCCGGTGAAGACCCCGACGTCGTCCAGCGCTGCGTCGGTACCAACACCGCCGATCTCTACGGCTTCGACATGGACGCCCTGGCCCCTCTGGCGGCCAAGGTCGGGCCCCTCGTCGACGAGATCGCCGTTCCCATCGCCGCCGATGACTATCCGGCCGAGTCGACCTCGAACGCTTTCGACACCACCCAGGTGCTGAGGGCCTGGTAGGCGGCGTCCCTCTCCCCATGAGCTTCAGGGCGCAACGAAAACGACTGCGAGACACTCTTCGCTCCGGCGAAGAGATCCTGGCCAGCGATGCCCTCTGTACGATCGACGAACGCCCCGAACTCACCGTCGTGTCACACCCAGTGCTGGTCGTCACCAACATGAGCGCCTACCTGATCTTGTCGGGCAAGCAACAAGAGGTTAGCCGCATCGACTTTGAGTCTCTGGCCGACGTGAAAAGAAGTGACAACCCCATCCCCGGCAGCACACTGCCACTGATCATGGACGATGGCAAAGTCCTGACCTTCACCTACGAACCACGCGCTCGTCAGCAAATCACCGCCGACCTCATTACGGAGCGCTTTTTCGGCCGGATCGTCAAAGACACGACAGACGAGCCTTCGCCGCCCGAGGCCTAGCGCCGCCCTTTACTCCAAAATCCCGCCCGGAGACCGCGCGACAACGGCCCGCCATTGCACCATCAATCAAGAGATAAGTGCATTTTCTTGTAAAGAAGGGGAGAAAACGGCAGCGTCCCGTGAGGTGGT
>PKWD01000449.1 GCA_003131945.1 Acidimicrobiaceae bacterium | reverse complement strand
TGCAGTTGATGCCGCCGAACTCGCTGGCCGTGGTCTGGGCGGCCAGAACGGCGCCGGTGCGGCGGAGCCGGGCGATCGAGGTCTGGTCGTACTCAGACACCCGGTCGGAAAAGAGCATCGAAGCCTCGGTGTAGGGCCAACCACGTACCTGCTCGAGCTCCTTGACGCCGAAGGGAACACCGCCGAAGGGCAGTGACACGTCGGCGACCGCTGCCGCTTGGCGCGCCCGGTCGAAGTCGGGGTGGCTGACGGCGTTCAGAGAGGAGTTCTCGATGGCCCCGATGCAGGCGTCGAGCGCTTCGAGGGGGGAGAGGGTCCCCTGACGGAAGGCATCGACCAGGCTGCAGGCATCGTCGAACCAGGGAGTCGCCACGTCGGCCGACGGTAACATTCGCGGAGCCGGATCGCGAGGGGGAACAGATGGACCTTTCCTATGTCTCGGGAATCTCGGACGCACCGCTGTCGGGGGAGACGATCGGCCGGGTCCTCGAGCGCCGGGTCGCACTGAGCGGAGACCGCCTGGCCCTGGTCAGCCGCCATCAGGGCCTCCGGCTGACTTGGTCGGAACTGGCCCAGGGTGCGATGTCGGTGGCCCGGGGACTGCTCGCCCTCGGGGTGGAGCCCGGGGACCGAGTCGGCATCTGGGCCCCGGCCTGTGTCGAGTGGACGCAGTTGCAACTGGGCAGCGCCATGGTGGGCGCCATCTTGGTGAACATCAATCCCGCCTATCTCTCGGGCGAGCTGTCCTACGCGCTGCAGAAGGTGGGGGTCCGCTTTCTGGCCGCCGTGCCCCGGTTCCGTGACTCCGACTACTTCGCCATGCTGACCGAGGTCCGCCGATCGTGTCCCTCGCTCGAGCGGTTGATCGCCATCGGCACCGACGGCCCGCTCGATGGTGCCGATAGTGAATGGGGCGGCGACGATCTGACGTGGCGGGAAATGCTCGACGCCGGTGAGGGGATCGACGTCGGAAAAGTCGACGCACGCCAGCAACTCTGCGATCCCGACGATCCCATCAACATCCAGTTCACGAGCGGCACCACGGGACGTCCGAAGGGGGCGACGCTCACGCACCACAACGTGGTCAACAACGGCGCCATCATCGGGCGCCAACTCGGCTACACCGAGGACGACGCCGTCTGCATCCCGGTGCCGCTGTACCACTGCTTCGGGATGGGGATCGGCAATCTCGGTTGCATCTCGAGTGGTGCCACCATCGTCTACCCGGCCGAGGCCTTCGACCCTTTAGCCACCCTCGAGGCGCTGGCCGAGGAGCGGTGCACGAGCATCTACGGGGTGCCGACGATGTTCATCGCCATGCTCGGTCATCCCCGTTTCGCCGAGTTCGACCTCACGTCGTTGCGGACCGGCATCATGGCGGGAGCGCCCTGTCCCATCGAGATCATGAAACGGGTCGTCGACGAGATGCACGCCTCGGCCATGACCATCGCCTACGGCATGACCGAGACGGCACCGGCGTCCACGCTGACCCGCATCGACGATCCGCTCGAGATCCGGGTCTCCACCGTCGGATCGGCCCTTCCCCACACCGAGATCAAGATCGCCGATCCCGAGACCCAAGCGGCCGTGCTCCGCGGTGAGCGCGGGGAGATCTGCACCCGGGGCTACCTGGTCATGCGGGGCTACTGGGACGACGAAGAGGCCACGCACCGTGCCGTCGTGAACGGCTGGATGCGGACGGGCGACCTGGGCACCATGGACGACGAGGGACACGTGAGCGTGGTGGGCCGGTTGACGGACATGGTGATCAGGGGCGGGGAGAACATCTACCCCCGCGAGATCGAGGAACTTCTCTTCACCCACACGTCGGTCGAGTCGGTCCAGATCGTCGGCGTGCCCGACGAGCGCTTGGGCGAGGAACTGGCCGCCTTCGTGATCGCCGTGCCCGGCGCCGGGGTGACCGACGACGAGATCCGTGACTTCTGCCGGGAGAGACTGGCCCGGTTCAAGGTGCCGCGCTACGTGTTCAGGGTGGAGGAGTTCCCCATGACGGTGACGGGCAAGATCCAGAAGTTCGTCCTGCGCCAGCAGGCCGTGGACGCACTCGGACTCGAGTGACGGAGGAGTTCAGATGACCGACCAGGACCTGTTCCTCCCCGACCCGAGCCCCCGCGCCGTGCGGGTCTCGGTGATCTCGGTCGACGACCACGTCGTCGAGCCNNATCTCGGTCGACGACCACGTGGTGGAACCGCCCGACACCTTCGAGGGCCGTCTGCCCGCGGCGCTGGCCGAGCGGGCTCCGCGGGTCATCGAGACCCCCGAGGGACACCAGGTGTGGGAGTTCGAGGGACAGCGCTACACCCAGGTGGGCATGAACGCGGTGGCCGGACGTCGTCCGGAGNNGACATGGACATCAACGGGGTGTGGGCGTCGGTGAACTTCCCCTCTCAGATCACGGGCTTCTGCGGTCGGGTGTTCTTCAACGCCACCGATCGCCACCTCGGTGTGGCCTGCATCCGGGCCTGGAACGACTGGCTCTTCGAGGACTGGTACGAGGCCCACCCCGACCGCAT
>PKWD01000023.1 GCA_003131945.1 Acidimicrobiaceae bacterium | reverse complement strand
GCAACGGGGTGAGATCTGGTTTGCCGCAACGCCCGGAGGAGATCGACCCGTTCTGGTCCTGACCAGAGACCCGGTCGCTGACCGTATCCAGTCGGTCGTGGTGGCAGCACTAACTCGTACGAAACGGGACCTGGTTTCCGAACTGGAACTGACCGTCCTTGCCGACGGAGTTCCCAGTGACTGTGTCGTGAACTTCGACAACCTCCATACTCTGCCCAGACCGCTATTTCGGCGCCGCATATCGACCCTGGGCCCGAGTCGCATGTCTCAAGCGTGTGGTGCACGTGGTACAAGATTCCGTGGTTCGCGCGCCACAAAAAACGCGCCATTGACAATTACGGTCAATCATGGTTCGCTACGGTCAGTCAAAAAACGCCGATCACACTGCGTCGATTTGCAAAGATGCAGGTTCTGGGCGTAGCTGGCTCCTGTCAGACAGGGCCAAGTTGCCATACCAGTTGATCCAATTTCTGGGGGCAGAGTCAGGCCGAGGGCGAGTCGGGCCCTTCGTAAGCGGTCGAGAACAGATTGCTCGTGGCAACACTGCGGTAAGGCCGCCACTTCTCGGCGATGGCCAGGACCTCGTCTTGGCTTGGGAGGTGGTCGATCTTGTAGGCACGCTGGATGGCCTTTCGAAGTGCAAAGGTCACCTGGGAGGACCACGTCTTCTCGTCGGAGTGCGAGGATCAGCGCACCTCGAGCCGTCCATGGACCGATCCCGGGGATCGCTGTCAGGGCGGCGATGACCTCGCCGTCCGGCAGCTTGCTCAAGACGTCGGGGTCCAATCGACCATCGGAAAGGTGTTCGGCCAGATCGCGCAGGGTGGCGACTTTTCGCCATGACAGACCAGCCTGGCGGAGACTTTCTGGAGACACCTCGAGCAGTTCGGCCGGGGACGGTAACCGACCACCGAACAGCACCTCGATGTGCCCCAGGGTTCGGCGCGTGGCGGCCACGGATAGCTGTTGGCCGACAACCTGGAACAGCAGGGCTCCGAACAGGTCCATGGCCGGGAGCTCGGCCATCCACCCCTGCGGGTCGAAGGTCGGCCTGGCGTCGATGAGCCGGGCCGGCACCGGGTCGGCCTTGCGGAGATGGGAGCGCACTCGGTCGAGCGGCGCCCCACGCTGCCGCTGGGCTGAAGTCCGAGGTGGCGGATTGGCCGATTCCCGGCCGGCTCGATCAGGCGCCATATGCGGGAATAATGGCTCCGCTAATTGGTGCGGCCGCCTCGCTCACCAGGAAGGCGACCACTTCGGCGATCGCCTCGGGAGCGACGGCATGCGACAGTACCTCCTTTGGGAATGCGGCCCGTGCCCTGGCGGTGTCGAGCAGCTGAGGGGCGACGCTGTTGACCCGAATGCCGAGTGGCCGCAGCTCGGCGTCGAGGATGCGGGTTAAGTGGACGAGGGCGGCCTTACTCACCGAGTACGCCGCCATGCCGGCCGAGGGTTCGATCCCAGGCCGGGCAGCGATGTGCACGATGGCACCCGAGCCGCTCCGCTGCATGTATGGCGCCACTGCCTGGCTGAGCCACAGTGCAGAACCGAGATTGACGTCGATCATCAGGCGCAACAGGTCCGGCGTCGTCGTCAAGGCGTCTCCGGCGTGAAACGCACCGATGGTGTTGACCAACACGTCCGGCGGGCCCACGTCGCGGACGATCCGTTCGACCATGGGAGCCGCGGCGTGTGGATCGGTGGCATCGATAACCTCGCGGACGATGCCGTCGGGAAGCCCTTCCAAGCCGGGCTCGGTCCGATCGACTGCCACCACGGTCATGCCGACGTCGGCAAGTTTGACGGCCGTCGCACGACCGAGCTCGCCAGCAGCGCCGACCACGATTGCCACGCGGCCCGTTAGGAGTCTGTCATTCGTCATGCGATGCACCTCCGCGTCTGAGTCCGTCGGGTCAGACGGTCGACGAGACGGCAGGCGGCTGCGTTGGGCGCGGTCAAACATCCATATATTGCTTGGTAAAGCAAGTTATCGTGGAAGGCATGGCCACCGTCAAGCCACTCTCTCCGAGCGAAGAAGCGCTCTGGCGCGCAGTGATGCGAATTGTCAAGGTCATCCCGCGACATCTGGACACCGACATGATCAGAGGCGCTGGCCTGACGGCGAGCGAGTACACGACGATCATGCACCTTTCCGAAGCTCCCAATCGCGAGTTGCGGATGGCCGACCTGGCCAGCGCCACCGACTTGTCGGCGAGCCGGATGACCCGCCTGGTGGACGATCTCCAGTCGCGTGGCCTTGTGACGAAGACGGCAAGCTCCTCCGACGCGCGGGGCAACGTTGCGAAACTCACTCCTCGGGGCATGGCCAAGATGAGATCCGCGTGGCCGGTTCACCTCGCGAGCGTTCGGTGCCACTTCTTCGATCACATCGAACCAGGCGACATCGTAAGTGCCGCGAAGGCGTTGTCTGAAGTCGCCGCCCACCTCGAAGATTCCTCCGTCGAACCGCGAGAACGCCGCTAGGTTTTTCTTCTTCCAGCGCGGAGAGATGGTTCGTCGATGTACGAGTGAGCCCCCGCGGCCAAATCCATCCGATTCGGATTGAGCTCTACGAAGAGTAGCCACAGCCAGATTATAATTGCTTGCTCACGCAAACACAATCATGTATTGTCCAGTTTGAAATCAAGCGAACAAGGAGAGAGCAATGACCTTAGATACGAGCGCGGTCAACGTTGAGTCACTTCGGGAATACGCACCCGTCCCCGAGTCGTCGCTCGGGCCTGCCGTCAACGAGCAGGGCTACTA
>PKWD01000038.1 GCA_003131945.1 Acidimicrobiaceae bacterium | reverse complement strand
TTGCAGAACAATGGCGGGCCGACCGACACCATGGCCCTTCTGGCGGGAAGCCCAGCCATCGACAAGGTCCCCGCTCCTGACTGTCCCGCCACCGACCAGCGCGGTGCGCCCCGGAAGGCTCCCTGCGACATCGGTGCCTACGACACCGACTTCGCGAACTTCTCGGTGATATGTGCGCCTGGGACTTCGGCGCACTTCCTTACCGCCACCTACGCCACGGGGAACTTCTATGGGATCTTCTGCGTGAACCCCGCCGGGAGCGGCACCTACACGCAGTTGACGGCCACCGGCACCATCAGCGGTGTGGGCGTTATCATCACTGAATACGGCATCACCTGGATCTACGGTACCGGCCCGGGAGTTGTCCTATCGGGACATCTCCAGGGTACGAATAGTACGTTCACCGAGACGAAGCCTGCACCCAGGACAACGGGGACGTTCACCCTGTCACCGCCCTTCCCACCTAATCGCCTGTTTTGACAGTGTCCGGTATCACCCGGTCCAGGGTGGGTCGAGAACGCTGTCGCTTCGTCCGCCACCGCCGAGTTGACGGACTGCTCTCCCCGACCGACCCACGCGCAAATGCGCGACGACGGTGATACAGCACGGGGTGTCGCCGAACCGAGGCCCCTGAATCCGACGCCTTGACCCCGGCCCCGATAGATAAACGGGGGGCTCGGGATCCCCGATTTTGCGCTATCCGCGGGCATTCGCCTTTGGCCCGCACTCGACCGGGAACGGCGCACCCAGGGTGGCGCACTTCGATACCCGATGTTTACGGGATGGCCAAATTCAATGCGGCTTGAAAAGAGGGCCAGCGGCTACACGCAGATCGGGTCGACGCCAACCGATCCTTTGCGTCCGTCGACAAAGCGGACGAGGGAGGGTCTCGGCGGTCGAACCTCCGGCCAGGGGGTGGCGAGGCGGTCATCAATATCTCGTTCCCGCTTACGCCATAAGTGGCAAGAGTCCATCAGTAGTAGGCTTTTTGTCGGCGTTGCGCTGTATTTGCCCTGAGGAGATGACTGCAATGCGTTGGGGTACCCACGAGTTCGGGGTACATCTACGTGCCTCGCGCGTGATGGTTGCAACCCTGGCGGCACTCGGCGTCGCGGGGCTCCTGATGGCTGTGCCGATATCGGACGCCAGCGCATCAATCAGCAATGTGCCGAATCAATCGACCAGAACGCTGACGCTTCATTCGCTCAGCTCCGCGGCAACGAACATTTCCGACTTTGGTGATTCTGTGGCGATCTCGGGCAATACGGCCGTTGTGGGTGCGGTGGGAGCCGCCTATATCTTTGTCCAAGGTAGCGCAGGGTGGCCCAGCACCCCGACGGTGATCCTCGCCGATCCTGCTGATACTTCGGGTGACCTTTTCGGCGCGTCTGTCGCGATTTCAGGGCCCGTAGCCGTCATTGGTGCGTCCGGCGCTGGTTCAACGCCTGGTTTGGCGTATGTGTACGTCGAAGGCGCCTCGGGCTGGCCGACAACACCCACAGCCACCTTGCGCGACCCCAAGCAAGTGTTTAGCGATCTATTCGGCACATCAGTTGCCGTGTCGAATAGGACGATTATCGTTGGAGCCGAGGGTGTAAAGGAGCGTCGCGGTGCGGCGTACATATACCAAGGGAGGGCTAGGGGTTGGCCGAGCAAACCGACCGTATCCCGGCTGGATCCGGGAAAGGCTCCAGGCGATATTTTCGGCCAGGCAGTGGCGATATCCGGCGCCACCGCAATTGTCGGCGCGTACCACACTGCAACGACACCCGGTGGAGCGAGCTATGTGTATAGCAAGCACGGCTCTCGATGGGCATCGGCGCCATCGGCTGCCATGAATGATCCCGACGGCAGTGGCTTCGATGAGTTTGGTGAGGCGGTGGATGTCTCGGGATCGACTGTCGTCGTCGGCGCACCAGACAGTGGTGGTGGTGCAATCTACTTTTACATTAAGGGGACGTTGGGCTGGCCCACCACACCAACGACTACCCTCTCCGATCCGCTAGCGACGCCGTCCGATGCATTTGGCTGGTCGGTGTCACTCTCGGGCGCCGTCGCCATTGTTGGTGCTCCGGGCACGGATTCCGACTCGGAATCGGCATATCTGTACGTCGAGGGCTCCTCAGGTTCGCCGACCGTGCCCACTCTAAGCTTCCAGGACCCCGCGAAAATGTCCCTCGACGCATTCGGCGATGCAGTCGCCGTGTCGGGAACGACGATCGTGATCGGCGCACCTAACACCGACTCAGGTGCTGGCGCTGCCTACTTTTCTTCGTAAACAGAGAACCAACTAAGACACGCCCACGTTCTTCTCGCATAGGTTGTGCAGCAGACGATTGACTCGACCCGTCTCGGAGGTCAACGTGGGCTGTTGGTCTGCCGCCTAGTGGTTGATGCGTCCCTGCTCATTCGATATCGTCTGATCTTTCACCCCCCACCGCCCAAGGCAAACCGCCCGCACGTGCCGGGTATGAAGCGCCAAATGGGGCCAGGATCAGCGTCCAGGCGGTGACCGGGATCACCGGCTTGCGAATTGCCGCCGATCTCGGAAACTC
>PKWD01000082.1:2706-3106 GCA_003131945.1 Acidimicrobiaceae bacterium | reverse complement strand
GGAGCAGCTGGTGGCCGGCCTGGCGACGGAGCTGCGGGGAACGACGTCGCTCGTGTATCAGGGGCGTCCCTTGGACCTCACCCCACCGTGGCGACGCGCCACCATGGCCGAACTGGTGACCGAGGCCACCGGGAACGAGGCGAGCGTGCACACGCCGGTCGAGGAGTTGCGCACCCGGGTGGCGGCGGCCGGGGTGGAGCCGGACCCGACCTGGGGGTCGGGGAAGCTTCTGCTCGAGCTCTATGAGAAGACGACGGAGACCGATCTGTGGGGGCCGGTGTTCGTCACCGACTTCCCGGCCGAAGTGTCGCCGTTGTCGCGTCGTCATCGCCATGACCCCGATCTGGTCGAGAGGTTCGAACCCGTCGTGGCCGGGCGCGAGCTCGGCAACGCCTTCTCC
>PKWD01000082.1:140-2673 GCA_003131945.1 Acidimicrobiaceae bacterium | reverse complement strand
CGCGAGGTCATCGCCTTCCCGACCCTGCGCCCCGAACGATAGAGCGGCGCCCGTCGATCGGGGCCTCGTGCCGGCCTCTCGGACGCGGGTTTGTTGGGGCGTCGTTGGGCAGATTTTCGTCATTTCATAACAGATGGCACACAAGGGGCTTACCTCGCCGGCCGATGGTGGAGCGGTAGGCGAGCCGGATGAGCCGGTTCCGATAGGAAAGGTCGGTCCATGTTCAGCCACTTCCCGGCAATGACGCTGGCCAAGAAGGCGGTGACCGTCACTGTGATCTGCGGTGCCGTCGCCGTCGGAACCGGTGGGGCCGCGTTTGCCACCACCACGACGTCCACCAGCGTCACCCGCTGTGCCCGGGCCCCAAAGGCGCTGACCAAGATCACCAAAGTCGAGACGGCCATCACCAGGCGCCTGGCCAAGCTGCAGGCGCAGGAGACGAAGCTGACAACGGCCCATCACACGAAGCTTGCCGCCCGTGTCGAGAAGCGCATCACCAAGCTGCAGAAGGCCGACACCAAGGCCGGCGCCCTGGCCACCAAGATCAACGCCAAGTGCCCGTCGGGCGCCAGTTCCTGACGGGACCAACCCGGGAGAACCTCCGCGCACCGGTGTGACCGACGATGGCCGGCTCTCGGGCCGGTCATCGTCGCCGCTACCGGCGACTCCCGGGCGCTCTACCGGCTGACGACGGGAAGATCGTCGAGCAGTCCGCGGGCCAACTCTGTGAGAGCACGACCGAGGTCGGTGCCGGGCAGGGAGGCGGCGGCGTCGGCCGCCTCCTGGACGTAGCGCCGGCCGGCCGCCACCGTGGCGTCGATGGCCGTCGATCCGGCCACGATCGAGCGCGCTTTGTCCCGCTCCGGTTGGTCCAGAGGCTTGCCGAGCAGAGGCGCCAGTTCGGAGCCGGCCTCGGGATCGTGCAGGGCCTTCAGCACCGGCAATGTGTAGATGCCCTCGGCCAGGTCCTGCCCGGGGAGCTTCCCCAGATCCTCTTCGGTGCCGATGACGTCGAGCACGTCGTCACGCAGTTGGAACAGCATGCCGAAGCAGAGACCGAATGTCGTGAGCGCGTCCACCTCGGCCTGGGGGAGTGCCCCGGTGAGGGCACCGATGCGGCACGACGTGGCCATGAGCGCCGCCGTCTTGCCGGCGATGGCGGTGAAGTAGTGGTCCTCGGTGCGCTCGGTGCTGAAGGCCGCCCTGACCTCGGCCACCTGTCCCTGGCACAGCTGGCCCAGGGTGTGGGCGAGAAGTCCGGCGATCTCGGTCCCGAGCGAGGCGGCGATCTCGGCCGACCGGGCCAGCAGGAAGTCGCCGGCCACGATGGCCACCAGATTGCCCCAGCGCGCGTTCACGCTCTCGACCGTCCTGCGCATGGTGGCCTCGTCCATGACGTCGTCGTGGTAGAGCGACGCCAGGTGCACGAGCTCCACGGCCACGGCCCCCTGGAGGTCGTCGGCCCCGGCTTCATGCTTTCCCCCGGTGGCCGCGGCCAGGGCCAGCCCCGGGCGCAGGCGCTTGCCTCCGGCGGCGATGAGATGGCCGGTGACCTCGTCGAGGAAGGGGTCACCCGAGCGCACGGACTCCCGAAGCTCGGGCTCCAGGCTGGCCAGGTTGCCGTCCATGAATGGGAGCGACAAAAGAGGAGCAGCGTTCACCGCGCAGAACGATAGGCGAAGGAGTGCGAGGAGCGACAACAGGGGTTTGTCCCGATCAGTGGTCCGGTCCTGGTCAGGGCCCTGTCAACGGCGGGATCGACATCCCGGCGGGCTTTGTGTGGCCGGCGCCCCCCGTTCGACCCGGGGCCCCCACCGAACCTCCTCCTGGTCGGCTGACGAGTCAGATGACCGCGGTATGTGGTCGTCGTCAGGATCCGGCCCCGATCTGCCGAAGGAGAACACAACGGATCCACGACTCAGATTCGTGTCGGACTGGTGTTGGTTCGTTCAGTCCGACCGGTAGACTCGTTTCTAGGAAATCGAGCCGTCGAGGGAGGCGGACTGGTGTTCGAACGCTTCACGGACCGGGCACGGAGGGTGTTGGTGCTGGCGCAAGAGGAAGCGCGCCTGCTCAATCACAGCTTCATCGGTACCGAGCACATTCTTCTCGGCCTCATCCACGAGGGCGAGGGGGTCGCGGCCAAAGCCCTTGAGCAACTCGGCATCTCCTTGGAGGCCGTGCGCGAGAAGGTGGAGGAGACGATCGGGCTCTCGGGCACGGCGCCGACAGGGTCTCCACCCTTCACGCCCCGGGCCAAGAAGGTCCTCGAGCTGTCCCTGCGCGAGGCGCTGCAGCTCGGCCACAACTACATAGGCACCGAGCACATGCTCCTCGGCCTCGTCCGCGAGGGTGAGGGCGTGGCCGCCCAGGTGCTCGTGAGCCTGGGGGCCGATCTGGCCCGGGTGCGCCAGCAGGTCATCCAGCTCCTGTCGGGATACCAGGGCAAGGAGTCGGTCGGCGCCGGCCCCGGCTCGACGGCATCGGAGACCCCTTCGGGCTCCCCCGTCCTCGACCAGTTCGGTCGCAACCT
>PKWD01000082.1:0-128 GCA_003131945.1 Acidimicrobiaceae bacterium | reverse complement strand
CAAGACGGCCATCGTCGAAGGCCTGGCCCAGAAGATCGTGGCCAACGACGTGCCCGAGACGTTGCGCGGCAAGCAGCTCTACACCCTCGACCTCGGCGCCCTGGTGGCCGGGAGCCGCTACCGCGGTG
>PKWD01000470.1 GCA_003131945.1 Acidimicrobiaceae bacterium | reverse complement strand
TGCTCGTGCCCACCACGCTGCTGGCGACCCAGCACGCCCAGACTTTCGCCGACCGCTACGCCGGTTTCCCGGTGCGGGTCGAGATGCTGTCGCGTTTTCTCACGTCGGCCGAGGCCAAGAAGGTGGTGGCGGGGTTGGAGTCAGGGACGGTGGACGTGGTGGTGGGCACGCACCGGCTACTGGCCGGCGACATCCGGTTCAAGAACCTGGGGCTTCTGGTGGTCGACGAGGAGCAACGNNGAGGAGCAGCGCTTCGGGGTCAGCCACAAGGAGACGATCAAGGCCATGACCGACGGGGTGGACGTCCTCACCCTGACGGCCAGCCCCATTCCCCGGACCCTCGAGATGGCGCTCACGGGCATCCGCGACCTCTCGCTCATCAACACGCCGCCCGCGGCGCGCCAGCCCATCCTCACCTATGTGGGGGAGTACGAGGAAGCGGCGGTGGTGGAGGCCATCCGGCGTGAGCTGCTGCGCGAGGGACAGGTGTTCTTCGTGCACAACTGGGTGCAGAACATCGAAGCGGTGGCCACGCGCATCCGGGCCCTCGTCCCCGAGGCGAGGGTGGTGATCGCCCACGGCCAGATGGACGAGGGGACCCTCGAGCAGGCGGTGCTCGACTTCTGGGAGAAGCGCTACGACGTGCTCGTGTGCACGACGATCATCGAGTCCGGCATCGACATGCCCACGGTGAACACGCTCGTGGTCGACCGGGCCGACCGTCTCGGACTGGGCCAGCTGCACCAGCTGCGGGGTCGGGTGGGCCGGTCCGCGCACCGCGCCTACGCCTACCTGCTGCACCCGGCCGACAAGGTCCTGAGCGAGGCCGCCTACGAGCGGCTGCGGACCATCGGGGAGCAGACCGAGCTCGGCAGCGGCTTCAAGATCGCCATGCGTGACCTCGAGATCAGGGGGGCGGGCAACCTGCTCGGACGGGACCAGTCCGGTCATATCGCCGCCGTCGGCTACGACCTCTACGTGCAGATGGTGGCCGAGGCGGTGGCCGACATGAAGGGAGAGCCGATCCGACCGGCCGTCGAGGTCAAGATCGACGTCCCCTCCGACGCCCATCTGCCGGCGGGCTACGTCGGTCGGGAGGACCTGCGGCTCGAGGCCTACCGGCGCTTGGCCTCGGTGACCGAGGAGGGCGAGGTGGACGACATCAGAGCCGAATGGCTGGACCGCTTCGGCCCCCTACCTCCGGCGGCGGAGGGACTGCTGGCCGTGGCCCGGTTGCGGGTGGAGTGCCTGCGGACGGGGGTGCGAGAGGTCTCGGCCACCGGCGCCCGGCCCGGGCAGGTGTCGACGACGGGCGGCCGGCGCCGGCTGGTGGCGCGCCTGGCCCCGCTGTCTCTGGCCGCCAGTGCGCGGGTGCGGTTGCGACGGCTGCGGCCGGAGGCGCTGTACAAGGAGGAGTCGGGCCAGCTCACGGTCCCCCTGGCCGCCGGGGAGGCACCGGTGGAGGCCCTGACCGCGCTGCTCGTCGAGCTCGTCCCGGTCGAGGGGGCGGGCGCCGCCGCTGCTGTCCCGGCCGATCCGGTGGGGGGCCGGGGACCCCGGCGCGACTCGTCTCGGGCCACCGCCCGCCGGTAGCATGCCGACTGCCGTGAAGCGCCTCCTCCTCGTCGCCGTGCTGGGCGCTCTCGTCGTCGGGGCCACGGGCTGTGACCTGTCGCCGCCGGCGGCCAGCGTCAACGGCGCCACCATTTCGCAGACGGCCCTGAACGCCGAGCTCTCGAGTGTCATCAACCACGCCAACGCCCAGTGCGCCACCCAGCTGGCGTCGGGACTGACGACGTCACCGGCCGGCGTGGCCACGCAAGACGACGGCACCACCTCCAACTCGGTGACGCCGAGCTTCGCCGACAACATCCTGCAGAGCCTGGTTCTCCAGAAGCTCGAGGAGCAGAACCTGGCCGGCCACGGTGTGACGGTCACCAGTGCCGACGTGACGGCGGCCACGGCCGACTACGAGGGCCAGCTCCAGGCCCAGCTTTCGCAGGCCCAGCAGGCGAGCACCACCCCCGATGGCTGCACCCTGTCAGCCAGCAAGTCGGTGTCGGGTCAGCTGCCCAAGGGCTTTCTCCAGGCTCAGGCGACGTCGCTGGCCGACCAGGAGCAGTTCGAGGTGGTGACGGGCCACGTGAACCTGAGCCCGGCGGCGCTGGAGGCGTACTACGAGGCCCACCTGACCCAGGTGACCCAGTCGTGCCTCGACGTGGTCCTGAGCGACACGCAGGCCAAGGCGCAGAGCGTGCGCGACGCCATCGCCGCCGGCACGAGCTTCACCACCGCCTCGACGTCGGCCAACGTCGATCAGCAGGCGAGCCCGACCGGGGGCCAGCTGCCGTGCGAGTACCCGTCGGTGGTCACACAGCAGTTCGGGTCGACCCTGGGCCCCACCATCAATGCCCTGAGCACGGGCCAGCTGACCGAGCCGGTCGCCTTAGCGACGCAGAGCTCGACGGGCACGGCGGTGACGTACTACGCCGTCGTCGAGATGCGTCAGCACCAGTTGGTGCCGTTCAGCACTCTGCGCAGCTCGATCCGGGAGGCGATTCTGGAGGCGCACAGCACGGTGGTGAAGACGGCGCTCGATCATCTTCTCGCCCGGGCCCGGATCTCGGTCGATCCGCGCTACGGGCAGTGGAGTGCGAAACACGGTGTCACGGTGCCCACGCCACCGCCCCCGGCCTTTGTACTGAACGCCAACGCCAACGTGGCGGTGCCGACGTCCTCGGGGGGCCTCCACCTCAGTCTCCCGACCGGTTGACGCCGGCGGCGGGCCCGTCGGCATCCGGCCCCCGAGGGCGTCCCCGGGTGGTGGTGGTCGGGTTGGGCCCGGCGGGGGCCGAGCTCGTGCCCGAGGCCGCCTACCGCGCCCTGGCCGAGGCGGCGCGTGCCTTCGTCCGCACCACGCGGCATCCGGCGGTCGAAGCCGCTGCCGGTGTGACGCCGGGGGGCCTCGAGTCGTTCGACCGGCTCTACGACAGCGCCGGCACCATCGACGATGTCTACGCCGGCATCGTGGAGGAGCTCGTCCTCGCCGCCACGGCCGTTGCCACCGCCCCCACGACCGCCGGCGCCGCCGACGGCACCGACAGCCCGACGTTCGTGGCCTACGCCGTCCCCGGGTCGCCCTTCGTGGCCGAGCGGACGGTCCTGATGCTGCGGCGGGACGACCGGGTGACGGTGGAGGTGGTGCCGGCCCCGTCCTTCGTCGACCTGGCCTGGGACCGGCTCGGCATCGATCCGGTGGCCGCCGGGGTACGGCTGGTGGACGCTGCCTCCTTCGCCGTCGAGGCCGCCGGCGAGCGGGGGCCGCTGCTGGTGGCGCAGTGCCACAGCCGGCAGCTGCTGTCGGACATCAAGCTGGCGGGCGACGACGCCGCCGGAGACGACGACGCCCGCACGGTCGTTGTCCTGCACCATCTGGGTCTGGTCGACGAGCGGGTCCTTGAGGTGCCATGGGCCGAGCTCGACCGGAGCATCGAGCCGGACCACCTCACCGCCCTCTGGGTGCCCCGGCTGGCCTCGCCGGTGGCGGTCGAGCTGGCCCGGCTGGACGAGCTGGTGCACACGCTGCGGGCCCGGTGTCCGTGGGACCGGAGCCAGACCCACGGGTCGCTCGCCGGTCATCTGCTGGAGGAGACGTACGAGGCTCTCGACGCCATCGAGGCGGTGGCGGCCACCGAGCCCGAACCGAGCCCCGACGCGGTGGAGCATCTGGCCGAGGAGCTGGGCGACCTGCTCTTCCAGGTGTACTTCCACGCCGTGCTGGCCGGCGAGGAGGGGCGCTTCACGCTGGCCGACGTGGCCCGGGGTGTGCACGACAAGCTGGTGGCGCGCCACCCGCACGTCTTCGGCGATGTCGTGGCCGAGACGCCCGATCAGGTCGCCGCCAATTGGGAGGTGCTGAAGAGGGACGAGAAGGGTCGAACGAGTATCACCGAGGGCATCCCCTCCGCCCTGCCGGCGCTCGCCCTGGCGGCCAAGCTGCAGCGCAAGGCCGAGTCGGTGGGTGTCGTGCGTCCTGACGTCGCCGAGCTGCGGCGGCAGGTGGGAGAGGCCGTCGATCGGATCGAGCCCGTGGCCGGCGCCGACGCCGACTCCGACGACGACGCCGACGCCGACGCTGTCGGTGAGGCGTTGTTCGCCCTGGCCGACCTGGCTGGTCGGCTGGGGGTGGACCCCGAGACGGCCCTGCGGGAGCGGGCCGGACGTTTCCGGCGTCAGATCGAGGCCACCGAGGACCGAGGCCCCGACCGCTGACCGCCGCCGGCCGACCACGGGGGCACGCCGAATACCTCGAAAGAGAGGCGGAATCGGGTGGCGGGGGGTGGCATAGGGTGGCTGTCGGTGGCGCAGACACCCGCACCGGCGTTCTGGACGTCCGGTGCCCACACCGAACGTCGGCCCAGTCGCCCGGTCCGTGGCTGTTTCGGCCATTGAGCCCGGACAGCGGTCGGTGCAACCCTCTACGCTGGCACTCCGCATCCCGATCGGGATGAGCGAGTAACTTCTACAACACCAACAACAGGGGCACCACGGCGCATGAGCAGCATCGAACAGGTCCGGGCACGGGAGGTCCTCGACTCCCGGGGTAATCCGACGGTCGAGGTCGAGGTCGTCCTCGAGTCGGGCGCCGGTGGACGGGCCATCGTCCCGTCGGGAGCGTCGACGGGCACCTACGAGGCCACCGAGTGGCGCGACGGGGGGGAGCGCTACGGGGGCAAGGGCGTCCTCGGCGCCGTCGAGCACGTGAACGGGGAGATCGGCGAGGTCCTGGTGGGCTTCGATCCCTGCGACCAGCGCAACGTGGACCTGGCCCTCATCGACCTCGATGGCACGCCGACGAAGGGGCGTCTGGGGGCCAACGCCGTCCTCGGGGTCTCGCTGGCGGTGGCCCGGGCCGCGGCCGACGAGGTCGGACTCCCTCTGTACCGCTATCTCGGAGGGGTGAACGCGCATGTCCTGCCGGTCCCGCTCATGAACGTGGTGAACGGCGGGGTGCACGCCGACAACTCGATCGACCTGCAGGAGTTCATGATCGCCCCGGTGGGAGCGGCCTCGTTCTCCGAGGCGTTGCGATGGGGTGTCGAGACCTATCACACCCTGGCCGCGGTACTGCGGTCCCGGGGGTTGTCGACGACGGTGGGTGACGAAGGTGGGTTCGCGCCGGACCTGCCGTCGAGCGAGAAGGCCGTGGAGATACTGGTGGAGGCCATCGAGGCGGCCGGCCGGGTACCGGGCGAGGAGATGGCCATCGCCCTCGATCCGGCCTCGAGCGAGTTGTGGAAGGACGGGTCGTACCACCTGAACAGCGAGGGCCGGGAGCTGTCGTCGGCCGAGATGGTCGACTACTGGGTCGATCTGTGCGGCCGGTACCCGATCGTGTCCATCGAGGACGGGATGGCCGAGGACGACTGGGACGGATGGGCGGCTCTCACGGCCGCCATCGGTGACCGGGTGCAGCTGGTGGGGGACGACGTGTTCGTCACCAACCAGGCCCGGCTCGAGAAGGGGATCGCCCGCGGCGTGGCCAACGCTGTTCTCATCAAGGTGAATCAGATCGGGACACTCACGGAGACGCTCGACACCATGGACGCGGGGACGCGTGCCGGGTACCGCTGTGTGATGTCACACCGGTCGGGTGAGACCGAGGACACCACCATCGCCGACCTCGCCGTGGCCACGAACTGCGGTCTCATCAAGACGGGGGCGCCGGCGCGGTCGGACCGGGTGGCCAAGTACAACCAGCTGCTGCGCATCGAGGAGGACCTCGGCGAGTCGGCCGCCTATCTGGGGGCCGATGCCCTGGCCACGGCGAGAGTGGTGGACGAGGGGGCGTGATGAAGCTGCTTCCGAGAACCGGCGCCCATCGCCGCCGGTCGGCCAACCCGCGCCACGCCATGCCTCTGCCCCGATTGTCGTTGCCGCGGCCGTCGCTTCCGAAGGTCTCGGTACCTCGCCTGTCGCGGGCACGATCTTTGTGGGCGCGGCTGCGAGGGGCGGACCAGCGGCCGGTCGAACGTCGTCGGGCCCGGGCCCTGGTGCTGGGGTCGGTGGCATTCGCCGCCATCGTCTTGCTCAGTGCCCTGCCGTGGTCGACCCTGCTGGACCAGCACGCGCAGTTGTCGTCGGACAGCGCCGAAGTCAGCACCCTGCAGGCCCAGAACCGGGCTCTGGCCGATCAGGCGCGGCAACTGGCCGACACCTCCACCCAGACAGCCCTGGCCCGACAGGACTACGGCCTGGTGCACCCGGGACAGACGGCGTACGACATCCTGCCGCCGCCGGGGACGACGCCG
>PKWD01000028.1 GCA_003131945.1 Acidimicrobiaceae bacterium | reverse complement strand
GGAGTTTCAAAAATCGCGGACATCACCACATGGAGGGCCGTAGCCGCCCCGGACGGGGCCGCCGGACCGATCATGCCGCCGACGACCGGACCGACGATCAAAGACACCACCGCAAGGCGCTTCGTTAGTTGCTTCATCATTTGTACCCCCGGTTCGCGGCCCCAACTTGGCGCGTAAGTCTGGAGCCCTCTAGCTATCCGGTCAAGGGCCCGATTCCAGTCGTTCCGCTGAGCTTGCAGGGACACCCGACATAATCGGGGATCCCGACTGCGCTGTGGAATCCATCTGTGTCGGCGGGTTGTACCGGATCCGGTTCGCCGGGCCAGGTGGCGATCCGCTCGGGATCACCGTCGCTGAGCGGTTGAAATCAGGGTCAGGTCTGAATCGAGTCCCGCACCTTCGGGCTGAATCGGCAGTGGCCAACGGATCGTTGCCCGCCCGACTCAGGGTGATACCGGGCACCGTATTGGGGTCGTCCTGGCCCTGTTGGCCGCCCTGCACCCTGGGCCAGTCGACGGTGTCATCCAGCCGTGACTGTGATGGGTAGGCCGCTGTAGTAGCCAAGGAAGGTGTGGTCTCCGAGGCAGGTGGCCTGGAGCACATAGCTTCCCGGAGCTGTGGCTGGTGGAATGGGAAGGGTTGCAGACCACTCACCACCCGAAGGATTGTCCGGTCCAAAGCCGTCGGGTACTCCGTTGGCGAGATTGTCTGGAGATTGCAGATAGACCTGTGCCTGGGATTGCGAAGGGCAAGGTCCTATTGAAGTGATGGTCAGGGTTGTTCCTGCACGAATAGTTGTGCTCGGGGTGACGTGCAAGTGCCTGTACGTGTTCACCTCGATGTGTACTGCTGGGTAGGAAAACAGCTCCTCTCTGTCGATTCCGGTAACACATGTGGCGCTGACTGATACGTCGCCGACCTGGGCTGCGTCGATGACGGGGACGACGGCGCTCCATGACCCATCGGACCCTGGGGTGGCGATGCTCACGTGGTAGGTACCGTACGCCGCACTCACGGTGCCCGTGGAATCGGGAATCACATAGTCGCTCGGGAAGCACTCGTTTCCTGACATGCGGATCGACTGGCCGACTATAACCACCTCTGGACTCACGGTGATTCGGGCTCCGCGAGGTAGCGGTGTGACACGGATGTGTGCTGGTGAGTAGCTGAACACCTCGGATCTGCTGTCCTTCTGGACGCACTCTGCGCCGACACTCATCGTGTCCAAAAGTAGACTGCCCCGGACGACAACGCTCCAGGACCCGTTGGACTCCGGCGTGACCGGCGAGCTCTGTCCCGTGAGGACCTGATCGCCGGAGGGACAATCAGTTCCCGAGAGCCGAAACGGTTGATCGGGACCGACAGTCTTCGGGCTTACGGTGAGGTGGGCCCCCGGTGGGGCGGTGTCCAGGGTCGAGCCGGAGGCTTGGCTGGTTGCCATCACGGTGCTGGTTGAGGTCCCCTTCGGCGAAGTCGAGACAGACCAAGCGGCGCTCGCCAGGGTCAGCAGGGCGAGCCCGCCCACGGCAACCCAGGAACTCCATCGACTCATCGACACCTGTTTCAGGCTACGTCTGCCCTGCTCCGTGAGCTCCACCCCGCCCGTCTGGGGCTTCGGAGCGGATCCACGGGCCGAGGGATCCAGCCCACGCATATTCGGGGCGGTCTCGTCGGGGTCCGCAAACCGAACACGGCGAGTCGGTGTCCGTTGATATCGATCGATGCGTTGCAGGATCACGCCAGCTTCGCCAACTCCGCGACCGCATACCGCTCAAGGCCAGCGTAGCCATGAGTGAGGGCAGCACGGCGGGCGTCCTCGAGTAATGCACGCCCCAGGTTGAAGACACCCGACCTTTGTTGAGCGGCCAGCATCCGTCCCCAGTCCAGCTGCGTGCGCGCCGCGAAGAACTTCATCACACCCCGGGCGGCGAGCTCGGTGGCGTGCAGTGAAGTGAGCCTCGGCCATGTCGTAGCGGCCGAGGACCGAGGCCAACCCGCCGAGAGCCAAAGCGGCCGGGAAGAACCCCAGCGTGCCGATGAAGGGAACCTGCTCGTGATACGGGGCGAGCAGGTCGTAGAGCTTCTCGGCCGGCCCAGTAGCGCGCAGCTCGACCGCGACCAGGGCATAAGAAGTGACGCCCATCATCCAGATGAAATCGAGCGGTAGCGAGGCGAACCCATCGGCGGCACCCGCGTCAAGCAGGTCGAGCGCGGTAGCGTTGTTCCTCGCTTCGAGATGCGCGGCAGCGAGGACTGGGCGGAACCCTGGGAGGCCGGGGTTCTCAGTAACGGCCTGGTTGATTAGCGGT
This sequence comes from Acidimicrobiaceae bacterium, assembly GCA_003131945.1. Next base: position 1,946 of record PKWD01000028.1, on the reverse strand, counting down.
ACGAGTTCGCCCAAGCGTCCCTGTTGATGGCGAACATACATCAACTGGGATCCGTAGATGGCTAAAGCGTCCGGCTGGCCGGAGTCAGTGCCCATCTCGAAGGCGGCAGTGGCGAGCTTTTCAGCCCGTTCGGGGTCACCGGCCATGATGGCGGCACCCGCCTCCTTAAACGCCGTCATCCACATGAGCGTCGGCTGTCGCAGGCTGTTGCTCAGCGTCCGCAGGTCTTCCAGACAGCGGGCGGCCAAATCGAAGTCTCCGGCCTGCATCGCATTGACCTGGTTATTGCTCCCTGTGTGGTAGTAGGCCTCGGGATCACCTAAGACCTCGGCCAACGCCACAGCCTCGGTTGTGTCGGCCATGCGCTCTTGTAGAGCAGAGGGAATCTGGAGGGGGTTGTTGAGCAGACACAGCACCCGGGTGAGGGTGGCTGGATCTGGTATTCGTCGGGCCATGGCTTTGGCCTCGTCGGCCAGGGCCCGGCGTCTCTCGAGCGGTCCGAAACTAAGCTCGTTGCACAAGGTAGCGAGGGTCAACGCCCGCTCTGGACTGTCGCCGTCGTCCAGTGCGCTTAGAGCGGCCTCCAGCACGGTCACCTTGTCGATGTCGATGACTCCGCTGGCGCTGAACCAGCCGCGATTGTTCGCCAGCGCGGCTTGAACCAATTGGTCAGTGGCGCCAAGCCCGCTGGCTCGCTGGGCGGCATGGAGGAGGGTCTCTCTGAAGGCCGAGATGCCGGCCTGACGCTGGGCCTGGCCTAGACCGACGCGGAGATCACAGCCCAAGAGCGGGTCGATGCCCGGTGCCAGCTCGACGAGCTGAAGCGCCTGGGAGAAGTAGCGAACGGCGTCATCGGGGGCGAGCGCGGCCAGGGCAGCCTCGCCCGCCTGGCGGGCATAGCTGATCGCTTTGGCGGTGTTGACGGGTTGGGTTGCGCTGAACCAGTGATACGCGAGTTCGCCAACTCGAGGACCGGGGCGGTCCCCCACGATGGCCTCTATGGCCTCAGCCACCTGGCGATGGGCCCGTGCTAGTCGGGTCGCGCCCATGTCCTGATACAGGGTGTGCTGGATGAGGGCGTGGGCGAAGCAATATCGGCCAGGGGCGCTCGGCACCTCGCGTACCAGTGCGACGGCGGTGGCGGCGTCGAGGAGATCAAGCAGTTCATCCTCTGTCCGCTCGGTCACGCGGGCGAGCAGATCCAAGTCGAACTCCTGGCCGATCACTGCGGCGAGCGGCAGGACCCCGCTGACGGCCTTGCCCAGGCGGGCCACCCGGGAACCGATCACCAGGCGCACGCTGTCAGGCATCGCCATCCCTTCGAGGTCAGCGCCGGCCGCCCACCGTCCGGTGTCGTCCCGATAGATGGCACCGGTCTCTGCAAGGTGGCGCAGCACTTCACCCACGAAGAACGGGTTGCCGTCGGTCTCGCGATACAGCGCATGAGCCAATTCCACCCCGTCGTTGTCGAGGTCGTGACCGGCGGTGGCCTCCATGAAGGCGAGTACCCCGGTGTCATCCAGGCCGGAGAGCGCGATGCGGCTCACTCCGGTTTCGCGCCGTAGTGCAACCAGGGCCTCGGTCAATGGGTGGGGGCTCGACAGCTCCGAGTGGCGATATGTGCACACGATGAGCAGGCGAAGAGGTGTCGTGTTCGCTACCACGTGCCGCAGTAGCTGGAGGCTGGGCTTGTCGGNNCTCGGTGTCGGGGTCGGCGCTCTGGGGTGGGGGCAGTTCCCCCAGCCGTCGTTGGAGTGCGGGGACAATTTTGGCCAGCTCCGCGCCCAGAGATTGCACATGTGTGCGCAAGGCTTCTTCAGATGCGTGGGTTACATAGTGCGAGAGGACCTCGACAAACGGCCCGTAGGGGACACCGAGGTCTTCATCGCAGCAGCCCAGCAGCACAGTGGCACCCGCCTCCAAAGCGGCGCGCGCCGCCTCGTTGA
>PKWD01000323.1 GCA_003131945.1 Acidimicrobiaceae bacterium | reverse complement strand
TCGTCGAGGACATGGGCGAGGTCCCGCGACATCTGTGGCTGGGCGCTGCCGTAGGCCTTGGCCATAGAGGAGAGCCGCTCCTCGAGCTTCTGGGCGAGAGCCGTCGGCTCCACCCCGACCCGTCCGAGCAGGGGCACCGCCAGTCCCTCGGGCTGGGCGATGAGCGCGGCCAGCAGATGGTCGGGGGTGATCTCGGCGTTGTTCTGGTTACGGGCCCACTCCGAGGCGGCGGCGAACGCCTCCTGGGACTTGATCGTCCAGCGGTTGGGGTCGATGGCCATGGTTCGCTACCTCCTCTTCTCCTGCGGCCTATCTCCGACGGCCACCGGTGGAACCGGGGCGGGCCACGATCACCGATGAGCGGACGGGCACCAGGTCTCTGCGGTAATGACGATGGGTGCGCTCGAGGGCGTCCTGCGCTTCTGTCCGGATCCGTTCGACCTCGGCCTGCAGGCGGGCCACATCGGCTTCGAGCTCGAGCACGCGGCGCACCCCTTCGAGATTGAGCCCGGCGGCGGTGAGGTCGCCAATGCGCTGCAGCTGCTCGATGTCACGTTGCGAGTAGCGCCGGTTGCCGCCGCCCGTGCGCGATGGGTCGACCAGGCCGCGGCGTTCGTAGACGCGCAGTGTCTGCGGATGGACCCCGGCCAGCTCCGCCGCCACCGAGATCANNCCAAGCGGATCACGTTCGGTTGTGGATCGTTCATTGTCACTGTGTCCCCTTCATCACTGTCTCCCCTGAAACTGTCTCCCCTGAAACTGTGTCCCCTTAATCGCTGTGTCCCCTTAGTCACTGTGTCCCCTTAGTCACTGTGCCCCCGTGTTCACTGTGCCCCCAGGTGGTCACGGGGGGCGGCGTCGGAGACGCGGGCGAGCTCCTCGACGGCGGCACGTTGTTCGTCGTTCAGTTTCTTGGGCACGGTCACGTCGACGGTCACCAGGAGATCGCCTCCACCGCGTCGGCCCCCGGAGGGCACCCCGCGTCCTTTGACCCGGAAGGTCTGACCGGTCGGTGTCCCGGCGGGGATCCGCAGGGTGACGGGCTCGTCGAGGGTGGGGACGGTGATAGTGGTGCCGAGGGCCGCTTCGGGATAGGTGACGGGAACGGTCAGGGTCAGGTTCTTGCCGCGTCGACCGAAGAGGGGATGGCTGTCGACGTGGACGACGACATAGAGATCACCGGCCGGACCGTTGGCCCGCCCGGGGGCACCGCGTCCTTTCACCCGGATGCGTTGACCGTTGTCGACACCGGCCGGGATGCGGACCTTCACCGAACGGGTCCGGCGCACGACGCCGGTGCCCCGGCAGGTGGGGCAGGGGGTCTCGATGACGGTGCCCCGTCCGCTGCACTGGGGGCAGACACGGCTCAGGGAGAACAGACCCTGGTTGTCCTGGAGCTCGCCGGTGCCGTGACACATGGGGCAGACGACCGGCTGGGTGCCGGGCGCGGCGCCGCTGCCGCGGCATGTCTCGCAGCGGGCCTCACCGGCCACGTTGACCGAGGTGGTGACGCCGCGGACGGCGTCCTCGAACGACAGGTGGAGCTCGGCCTCGACATCGGCCCCGCGGCGCGGCCCGGCGGTGCGGTTGCGGCGGCCTCCGAAGCCACCGAGACCGCCGAAGAGGTCGCCAAGATCACCGAGATCCTCGACCCGGAAGCCGCCACCCCCGCCGGACGATCCGCCGAAGCCACCGGGGAATCCGGAGGTGCCGAGACGGCGGACCTCGTCGTACTCCTTGCGCTTGGCGGCGTCGCCGAGCACGTCATAGGCGGCGCTGATCTCCTTGAACTTGTCCTCCGACGACGGGTTGGTGTCGGGGTGGTATTGCTTGGCCAGCTTCCGGTAGGCGCGGGTGAGCTCCTTGTCGGTGGCCGTCGACGACACACCGAGCGTCTGGTAGTAGTCCTTCTCGAGCCACTCACGTTGCGCGACCACCATTCACCTCCCCCTCGTCGAATCGCTTCTGGTCATGTCGTTCGGATCTGGTCATCGGCACGGTTCGTTCAGCCGCGCACGCGCACCATGGCCGGGCGGATGACACGGCCCTTCCAGCGGTAGCCGGGACGCAGTACGTCGGACACCACCGGTCCGGCCGCCGGCGCGGCACCGGCAGTACCGGCGGTGGCGGCGGTGGCGGCGTCGGAGGCGGCGTCGGAGTCGGCCGCCTCGGGGGCGGGGGCGTGCTCGACGGCATCGTGGATGGTGGGATCGAAAGGCGCGCCGGGGTCGTCGATCCGCTCGAGGCCTTCTTTGGCCAGGGCGTCCTCGACGAGACCGGAGGCCTGGAGCAAGGCCTTCACGTCGGGAGAGGCGGCGTCCTCTTCATTCAGGTGGGCGCGGGTGAGGGCGAAGGCGTCGAGAGCAGGCAGCAGCTTGGCCACCAGGTTCTCACTGGCCCGCTCGAGCTGGTCGGTCTGCTGACGGAGCATCCGCTTCTTGTAGTTCTCGAAGTCGGCCTGGACGCGACGCAACATGTCGAGGTACTCGTCGCGTTCGCGCGTGGCCACGGTGAGGGCGTCCTCCTCGACGACAACGATGTCGTCGACGCCGGAGCTGTTACCCGGTGCGGCACCAGTGGCACCGGGGCCGGGGCCACTGAAGCCCTGACCACCGGCGTCCGGACCGGCGGCGGCGGCGGTCTTGTCGGCGCCGAAGGGCGAACGCGGACCGGAACGCTCGGGGGGACCGGCGCCGGCGGNNCGCCGGCTCCGGGCGCCCGGTGGCGGTGGCCACCGGCGTCATCGACCTGCGGGGTCATGCCGAGGGCTCGTCCACGATCTCGGCGTCGACGACCTCGTCGTCGGACTGGTCGCCGTTGTCGCCACCGTCGGAGCCGGCCGCAGGACCGGACTGGGACTTGGCCGCCTCTTCGTAGAGGCGCTGGGAGAAGCTGTGGCTGGCATTCACCAGAGCCTCGGTGGCCTCCTTGATCTTGTCGGTGTCGGACCCCGACAGAGCGGTGGTGAGCTCCTTCAGGCCGGCCTCGACCTTGTCCTTCTC
>PKWD01000355.1 GCA_003131945.1 Acidimicrobiaceae bacterium | reverse complement strand
ACCTCGCCGGCCGGGCCGGCGGAGCTCCCGGTGCCGTCAACCTCGGCTCCCAGGTCGTTCACCACGATCTTGGCACCCTGGCTGGCGAACTCGAGGGCGTGCTCGCGCCCGATGCCACGACCCGCCCCGGTGATGACGACGATGCGTCCGTCGCAGATGCCCACGTGAGTGCTCTCCTTACAGGTTGGTTTGGGAATGGTTGGTTTGGGAATGGTTGCTTGCGGCTGCCACCCGATAGAGCTCGCGTAATTTNNTATCTTCCCGCGGTAGCCGGTCCATGAAATCGACGGTACGCGGGCATTTGAAATGGGCCAGGCGTGTCCGAGTGAAGTTGATCAGCTCGGACGCCAGCACCTCGGTGGCCGCGACCCCTTCAACCAGCTGCACGACTGCCTTGACCTCNNTCTCGGCCGGATAGATGTTGACACCGCCGGAGATGATCAGGTTGGCAGTTCGGTCGGTCAAAAAAAGGTAGCCCTCCTCATTCATGTAGCCCATGTCGCCCAATGTGAAGTACTCACCGCGGAACGACTCGGCCGTCTTCTTCGTGTCGCGGTGGTACTCGAACTTCGCCACGGCCCGCAGCCACACCAGGCCGATTTCCCCGGACGGCACCTCATTGCCGTGGTCATCGGCCACCTTGACCAGACCGCTGACCATCGGGCGTCCAACCGTGCCGGGGTAAGAGAGCCAGGTGGCCGAATCGACCAGCGTGCCCAGCCCCTCGGTGGCAGCGTAGTACTCGACGACAATGGGGCCCAGCCACTCGATGAGCCTTTGCTTGACGGTCACGGGACACGGCGCGGCGCCATGGATCACGACGCCGAGCGAGGAGACGTCGTACTTGGCCCTGACGTCTTCGGGCAGGGCCAGCATACGGTGGAACATGGTTGGTACCATGTGGGTGTGGGTGATGCGGTGCTGGTCAATGAGGCGCAGCGTCTCTATCGGATCCCACTGGTCCATGATCACGATGGGCACGCCGTAGAGCATGGGCGCGGCCACCGAGAAGGCCAGCGGCGCGGCGTGATACAGGGGTCCGGTGCACAAGTGGACGTCCTCGCCATGAGGAAAGTCCTCGCTGTACCTCCAGAAGTTGACACCGGCCAGGGAGCTCGGCGCCCCCGCTCGATTCACCCCTTTGGGTCGACCGGTCGTGCCTGAGGTGTAGAGCATCTGGCTACCGAGCGTCGGGTCTTCTATGTCGGCTCCGTCGTATTCCGCGATCATGTCGGCGTAGGAGGCGAACCCGGGGAGCTCCCCACCCACGGCCAGTTTCAGAAGACCGCCGACCATCCCCGTTGTGCGGCCAGCCCCCGCCTCGATCGCCCTGTCGCCCAGCTCCGCAGCGGCGATGAACGCCCTGGCTTCGCAGTTCTCCACGATGTAGCCCGCCTCGTCACCTGTGAGGTGCCAGTTGATGGGGGTGAGGCGCAATCCGCAGCGCTGGGTGGCGTAGAGGACCTCGAGGAACTCGGGGCGGTTCGTGCACATAAGAGCGACACTGTCGCCCGATCGCAGGCCGCCGGCCCGCAATGCCCGCACCAGCCGGTTGATATTGGCGTTCAGCTCGCCGTACGTGCGATCGCCATACGCCGTGTACAACGTCGGCCGATCAGGAGCTCGGGCTGCCAACCAGGCCACGAGCATGCCCTGGGCGGCGGCTTCGCTCTTATCTTCCGGAACCGACATCCCCCCGCCTCCCCCATATCTCCGCGCGCATTATGGCTCAGGCGTTCTTGGGCAGCTCGGAGAACGGTGTCACCCGGTCGTTGTTGGGTTCCTTGGGCAGGCCCAGGACACGCTCGCCGATGACGTTGCGTTGCACTTGATCGGTACCGCCGTAGATGGGAGGTGCTTGGGCGATCAGCGCCATGGCGGTGACGGCACCGACCATCGGGTCACCGGTCGCCTCAACCAGGGCGGCGCTGTCGGCTTCGTTGTATCCGTGCAGCATGCCCGAGGGCCCGGCGATCCTCAGCCCGAGGTCACGGCTGAGGCGCACGATCTGGCTCATCGAGAGCTTGGCCACGTTCGGCATGCCCGGGATGTCGCCGCCCTGCTCCCTGAGGGCCTTCACGCGCAGTCCGTTGAATCTCCCTAACTCGCCCAGTGTGTAGAGGCGGGTGGCGCCGAGCGCACCACCACCTCCCATCCGTGCGCTGCCCCTGCCGTCCTCGGGAGCAACGAAGTCACCGACCCGTTTGCCCAGGGCACCCACGACCGTGCCCGGTTGGGCCATGCCACCACCGGCGGTGTTGCCGCCGCCCGAACCGAGGCCCGCCCGCTCGTTCGTGAGGGTCGTGTTGGCGGCCGCCCATCCGTGGTTGACGCCACCGATCAGGGCGGAGTCGGCCACCCTGGCGTCGGTAAGAAACACTTCGTTGAAAAGGGCGTGTCCTGTCATCTCCTTGAGTGGGCGCACTTCCACTCCCGGTTGGTGCATCTCGAATGCGAAGTACGAGATCCCTTGATGCTTGGGCATGTCCGGATCCGTCCGGGCCAACAGCATGCCCAGGTCGGCGTAATGCCCGCCCGAGGTCCAGACCTTCTG
>PKWD01000181.1 GCA_003131945.1 Acidimicrobiaceae bacterium | reverse complement strand
GGCCACCAGCCAGTAGCCGGCGATCCCCCCGCTCGGCTGGCCGCTGACCGAGAACCAGTTCGACAGCGCCCCCCCGCCCAGGCCGAAAGCGGCGAAGTCAGAGGCGAAGGTGTTGCCCGAGAGCATCACCGTCGCCGCCGAACCCTCGAGCGACATGGCGAGCACCCGGCCGCCATAGTCACCGAGCCCGTTTCTCTGCGACACCACCACCGACACCAGACTGCCGATCTGGGGGAACTTGGCCGTGATGGCCGACACCGGGATGTTCACCGTGTAGGCGTGGTACGGATTGCAGGCCCCGCTGATGCACACCGAGTCCCCGGCGTCGACCACCGCGGCGAACGTCCCGCCGGCCGTGTACCCGCCGGNNTACTGGGTCAGTGCCGGCGCCCCGCCCGGTAGCTGGACGGCCAGGGCGCTTGTAGCACCACCGGTGTCCGTGGTGGCTGTGTCGGTCATGCCGGTCTCGTTACGAATGCCGGGGTACTCCTGACACGCTGTCGTGTCACAGATGTCGGCATAACCGAAGTACCCGTTGGCACCCCGACTGGCCATGAGGTAGGAACGCGCCGCCACCGCCTGGGCTTCGAGCTCTTGGAACCCAGCCCCACCCGCCAGTGATCCCCAAGAAGCCGGCGACTCGGACGGGGTGACGTCGGCAACGTACTGACCGAGCGGCAGCACGTTTATGGCGCGCGGTTGCGGTGGGGTGCCCGTGTTCAGAGTGCCGTTGATGTCACCCCGAACGAAGATGTTCCCGGGGCCCTCACACATTTGGAGGACTTCATTGGCCAGGTTGCCATCGCTCGGGAAAGGCTCTGCCACTCCCGGCGCAGCCGTCGGCGTCACCCCCGTGTGGACAACCTCGGAAGCCCATCCGTTACCTCCCCCGGCGCAGCCCTGAGTCGAGACGATGTCGACGGACCACTGGGCGCCACTCCACTGGAAGCGCGCTCCCCCGCCCGCGGGGACGGGGAAGCCGGCCGCCGTGAAGGCCGAACCTGACGTGACGATGACATCGCCCACGTTCTCGGTCAGCGCCACGGTCACCGACGTGTTGTCGCTCCAACCCGCCGGAGTACCGATCGACGTGCTCTGCCCGTTGCCCAACGTGCCGTAGTAGTGCATGAGGATCTGTTGGTAGCTGAGTCCCGACACGGCGTAGCCGAGTGCTCCCCACTGGCCCATGCCGGCCCCGCCGCCGAATCCGTGGACCTGGAGGGTCACGTCGGCATAGGGGTAGGCACCGGCTGACGGACCGGGCAGGGCCACCAGGGACGCTGAGGCGACCACCACGACGCCGGTGACGACGGACGCGCGGCGACAGACGGAACGGAACAGCGGAAAGCGGGGCAACCTGATGGGGCGATGTTACCGGCGCCCCGGCCCCGGTCCAGGGACACCCGAAACTTGTGCCACCACCTGGAACGGCCCGCTGGTAGCGTGCCGTGGAGCGGGCGGGGGCCCTGACAGCGCACCGGCCACCGACCTCGTCTGGCACCTGTCGGAGGAGCTGCCGGTGAACACCGAAACGCTCGGCCGCGAGAACCTGAGACAGGTCTCCCACCTGCATCGCACCTCGGTGCGGGGCTGGTCCAGCGGCGAACCCTCGTGGCTGCGCTCACCCACCCTGGCCGCCTCGGTCCTCATCGGCATCGGCACCTTTGTGCTGCGTCTGTCCTATGCGGCGTCACGACCGACCGACATCGCCGGCGCCCGCTATGTCGCCGGCGCCGGCCGTTTCGATGTCACCCACAGCTCTCCCCCGGCCCCGGGGTCCTGGCTCTACGTGGCCGCCGGCCACGCCATCGGTGTCGTGTCCGGTCTGAGCACCGTCCGCAGCCTCGTCCTGCTGGCCGCGGTGGCGTCNNGTGCGGCCGCCCTCACCTGTGTGGCCGGCACCGCCCTGGGTGGACGCTGGGTGGGGATCGCCTCGGGTGCTCTCGTGGCCACGGCGCCGGTGTCGTGGTTCGCCGGCTCCACCGTGTCGACCTTCAGCTTCGACGCCTTTCTCGGCGCGCTGCTCATGGTGCTGGCCCGTCGGGCCCGTCCGTATCGTGCCCACGGGGTCTTGGCCGTGGTGGCCCTCGGGCTCGGCGCCGGCGTGCGGCTGTCGGTCGTCCCCGCCTTCGCCCTCCTCGTCCTCATCGCCGTGGTGGCGAGCGTCCGCACCGTCGGGCAACTGCTCACCATGGTCGTGGCCGGCGTGGCCTCGGTGGCGGCTTGGTTCGTCCCCATGATCGTCATCCAGCCCGGAGGACTGCACGCCTGGCTCCACGCCGTGCATGTCCAGGTCTCGCACACCGCGCACATCTCCTCGGTCTTCGTGGCACCGACATCGGGCGCTCTCACCAACATCGGCACCTTCGGGGCGTGGTCGCTCGTCACCCTCGGACCCGTCCTCGTGGTGGCCGTCCTCGCTGTCCTCGTCACCGCCGGCGCCCGACTGGCCACCCGTCGGCCCGGTGGGAACGTGGCGCTGCGCATCTGGAGCACCGGGACCGAGACCGACGACCGGGTCGGGCGGCCCTGGTACCAGGGCACCGTCGCCGTCCTCACCGCCGCCGTGATCCCCCCGGTGGCCGTCGTCACCCTCGACCAGTTCTCCGGCGGCGGCTCCGTGCTCGCCTACCTGGTCCCGGCGACGGTGCTCCTGCTGCTGCCCGTGGCCCGGCTCCTGCACCACCGGACCCCGGGCCTGCGCCGCGCCGCCGCCATCGTGGCCACCCTGCTCGTGGCCGGCGCCGTCACCGTCAACATCCAGAGGTTCGTGGCCGCTCCCGGCATCCTGCCGGCCAGCGTGGCCCGCCATTACCCGAAGCTCTGGATCTCCCAGACCCGCTACCAGGCGCCTTATGCCGACACGGCCGACACCATCNNGCCGTCAACTCCGTCCGCCGGTAACCGGGTGCGCCGTCAGCTGAGGCTGGCGGTGCGGATCTCGGCCCGCATCTCCAGGGCCACGGTGCCTCTCGAGCGGCCGGGGTTCATGACCTCGAAGGGCACCATCTCGCGCCGGTCGATGACGAGTCCGGGACGGTTCCGCAACTCGACGGCCACGTAGTAGCCGCCGTCGAGAAAGGGGATGTGGTCGAAGGTCAGATCGGCACGACCGCCGCCGGCGGGGACGTCGAAGTGCTGGTCGATGATCTCGGTGTCCGAGGCGTAGGCCAACTCGTTGAACCGGTCGTGGATCTCCACGCCGATGACCATGTCGGGCACCGGCTCCATGGCCTCGAAACTGATGTGCACGGTCAGGGGCTCGCCGGGCAGAAGGTAGTTCCGCGTCCCCGTGCCGGGGTGCTCGAGATCGACGGAGGTGATGGTGACAGGCCGGTAGACCGGCACCTCCGACACCGGTTCCGATGCCGTGATGGCCGACTCCGGGGCCAGGGTGAGCAGGTGATCGTGGTAGAGCTTGACGGCTTCGGCTGCCGATGCGTAGCCGATCATCGTCCCCGAGCTCAGCACCGCCGCCTTGTCACAGATGACCCGCACCAGGTCGGCCGAGTGGGTGACGAACAATATGGTGCGGCCGTCGTTCTGGAAGTCCTTGATACGGCCCATGCACTTGCGCTGGAAGTTCTCGTCCCCCACGGCCAGCACCTCGTCCACCACCAGGATGTCGGGGTCCACGTTCACGGCCACGGCGAAGCCCAGCCGGACGTACATCCCCGACGAGTAGTACTTGACCTGGTTGTCGATGAAGTTCTCCAGCTCGGCGAAGGCCACGATCTCGTCGAAGCGACTCTCCACTTCCTTGGTCGACAACCCGAGCAGCGAGGCGTTGAGGAAGATGTTCTCCCGACCGGAGAGCTCGGGCTGGAAGCCCGCCCCCAGCTCCAAGAGAGCGGCCAGGGCGCCGCGCACGACGATCTTCCCTTTGGTCGGTTGCAAGATCCCCGACATGCATTTGAGCAGCGTCGACTTCCCCGACCCGTTGCGCCCGAGGATGCCCACGGTCTCACCCTCGGCCACCTCGAAGCTGATGTCCCGCAAGGCCCAGAAGTCCTCGTAGGAGTTGTTCCCCAGATGGAGAACGCGCTCCTTCAAGGAGTAGTACTTCTCGTGGTAGAGGCGGAACCTCTTGGAGACGTCGTCGACCTCGACGGCGATGTTGGCGGTCATCTCCCGATCACAGCTCTTCGGCGAAGTTGCCCTCGAGGTGCCCGAAGACGACGAGGGCACCGAGGAAGAGAAGGAGCGACACACCGAGAACGGCGAGGTCGGCCCCCACGTACCAGTGGATCGGGTAGTGGGACATGACCGGAATGAGGGCGTGGAAGGCCTTGTGTGTCGCTGTGGCGGGCGTCACCTTCGTGGAGTGGGCATTCCAGATGTTGTAGAAGACGCGCTGGAAGGTCATGACCACCGGCGTGACGGGGTTGGAGAAGTAGAGCCAGATGAGCTTGGTGTGGGGGATGAACAAGATCGTGTGGCGCTGTAGCGACTGCTGCACGCGACCGGAGAAGGCGTACACGGTGGGGATGGCCCAGAACCAGGCCACCAGGAGAACCTCCACCAGGTGCTGGGTATCGCGCAGGTAGACGTTCACGGCCGACAGGAAGACCGACAGGGCGGCGGCGAAGACGACGATGGCGGCCAGCGCGGGGATGAGCAGCCAGATGTCCCCCCAGGCCGGGGCGTGGTGGAAGGCGATCATGAAGCCGATCATGACGAGCGACTGGTAGAAGAAGTACACGAAGGCCGAGCCCACCGAGGCCAGCACCAGGATCTCGCGTGGGAAGGCCACCTTCTTCACGATGCCGGCGTTCACCACCACCGAGACGGTGCCCGAGAGCAAGGCCGTCTGGAAGAGGTTCCAGACGAGCATGGCCGAGAACATGTAGATGACGAAGGTAGGGATGCCGTTGGGGAGGAAGTAGGTGAACAGGACATAGAAGACGGCCAGCGTGAGAGCGGGGTTGAGCATCGACCACAGAAAGCCGAGGACCGAGTTCTTGTACTTGACCTTGATCTCTTTGCGGACGAGGAAGACGAAGAGCTCCCGGGCCCGCCACATCTCGAGGAGCCGGAGCCGCACGCTGACCCGGGCCGAGACGGTCCGGGTGGGTTTGCTCCCCCGCGCCGCTACCCGGGTGGCGCGGTCGACCAACTCCTGATCGCGTCTTTCCACCCGGCTCAAAGTGGCCGACTCGGCCGCCAAGATCTCGCCGTCGGGTGACCGCTCCCCCGTGTCGGCGCGTACTTCTGTCACTGAAGCTCCGATCCGTCGGGCGACGTTCAGAGTGCGGCCGGCTGGGCGGCCGAGTGCTCGATCACGCGGTCGATGAAGCCGTAGTCCTTTGCCTCTTCGGCCGTGAACCACCGGTCGCGGTCCGAGTCGGCTTCGATCCTCTCGATGGGCTGACCGGTGTGGAAGGAGATCCGTTCGGCCATCATCCGCTTGAGGTAGACGATCTGCTCGGCCTGGATGGCGATATCGGTGGCCTGGCCCTGCATCTGTCCCGAAGGCTGGTGCATCAGGATGCGGCTGTGGGGAAGGGCGAAGCGCTTGCCCACAGCCCCGGCGCACAGCAGGAACTGGCCCATGGAGGCGGCCAGGCCCACGCAGATCGTGCTCACGTCACAGCTCACGTACTGCATGGTGTCGTAGATGGCGAGACCGTCGGTGACAGATCCGCCGGGCGAGTTCACGTAGAGATTGATGTCCTTGTCGGCGTCCTCGGCGGCGAGGAGGAGCAGCTGGGCGCACACCTGGTTGGCCACGGTCTCGTCGATGGCACTGCCCAGGAAGATGATCCTCTCCTTCAGGAGGCGCTGGAAGACGTCGGCCGAGGCGAGGTCGGATAGGTTGTTGCTCCGCATGGATGGACCGGGGCCTGCGACCAGGGCAGACGAGGGGCGCGTGGAGTGGGATGCCATGCCATGAGGCTACCCCGGATGGCGGCCGTAATCGGCCAGCCCCGGGCCTGCTGCGGCCCGCTTCGATGACGTCGAGACGCCGTTTCGGCCGGGGGTCTCGCCGCGGGCTCGCCGGACTTTCCTCCGAGCAGGCCCTCACCGTCATCTACGAGCTTCTTCTGCACCGCCCGCCCGATGACCACGGCATGGCGGCCTACCTCCCGGCCCTCGAAGCGGGCACCCTGTCGCCGACGGTACTGGCCGAGCAGATCCTGTCGTCGGCCGAATGGTGGACCGTCGTCTCTTTCACCGAGCTCAGCCACTCGCTGCACTTCAGCCGGAGCCTGTTCGTCCGGTCGTTGCCGCGCGCCCGGCGCATCCTCGACCTGGGGGGCACGTCGCTCGGGTCGGCGCAGGGGGCCATGGTGCTCATGGGCTATCCGTATCCCTTCGAGGAGCTCGTGGTGGTGGACCTGCCCCAGGACGACCGGAACGTTCTCTACCAAGAGGATGCGGAGCTCCACGTGGTGGACACCGGTCTCGGCCCGGTGCACTACCACTACCATTCCATGACCGACCTCTCGGCCTATCCCGATGCGTCGTTCGATCTCGTCTACAGCGGCCAGAGCATCGAGCACGTACCGGTGGCCGACGCCGACAAGGTACTGGCCGAGGTGGCCCGAGTCCTACGGCCCGGCGGATACCTGGGCCTCGACACGCCGAACGCCAGAGTCTGCCGGTTGCAACAGGCCGAGTTCATCGACCCGGACCACGACTACGAGTACACCCACGGCGAAATGGTCGCCAAGCTCAGGGCGGGCGGCTTCGACATCTTGGAAGCCAAAGGTCTCAACCACGCCGGGGGCAGTCTGGCGGCGGGAGAGTTCTCGACACAGGAAGTGGCCACCAAACGTGGGCTCTTCGCCGACATCGAAAGCTGTTACCTGCTGAGCTACGTCTGCCGGACGCCGTTCGACGACGCCGGTGGTGGCGGATCGGCCGGGGCTGTCCGAGAGGAGGATCCGTGACGAACGAAGTCCCCGGGACAGCCGGAGCCGTGACCGGTGTCGACGACGCCGACCGGGCCTATCTGGCGCGGGTCCGGGGCGAGATCGACGAGGAGGTGCGTCGCCGCCGCGCCTCGGGCGACCTGCCGCCGCAGCTCGAGAGCGAGCTCGAGCAGCTCTTCTTGAAGCACGCCCCCCTCGGGAGCACGCGCCAGGAGCTGCACGAGGTTCTGCGTCTGGTCGACCGCGCCGCTTTCATCGATCCGGTGGTCCCCGTCGAGTCCAGCCGACCGGCCGGGGCCGTGGTCAAGAAGGGCATCCGCTCGATGAACTTCTGGTACCTCCGCTTCATCACCCACCAGGTGAGCCAGTTCGCCACCGCCGTGAGCCGCTCGCTGCACATCCTGGACCAGCAGATGTCGGAGCTGGCCGGCAAGGTCGAAGCGGTGGAGGTGCCCCCGTCGGTGGTGGTCGACATCGAATGGGCCCACCGCCGCGATGCGTGGTGGTTCCCGACGCTCACGACGCAGCTCGAGGGGTGCGATCGCCGCGTCCTGCACGCCGCCTGTGGGGGCGGATGGCTCGTGGCTGTCCTCGCCGCCATGAACATCGACGCCTACGGGGTCGATCCCCGGCCCGGTCGCGTGGCCGACCAGGAGCTCGGGGACCTGGACCTGCGCGAGGAGCCGGTCCTCGATCACCTGGAGGCCGTCCAGGCCGACGCCCTCGGGGGCGTGGTCATGACCGGGCTCTTCGAAGGATCGGGTCACGGCGAACGCCGCCGGTTGATCGAGGGCGCCGTGACGGCGCTCGCCCCCGGTGGCGTCCTCGTCGTCCACTCACTGGCCCCGTCGAGCTGGGACGACGCCGACGCGCCGCCCGAGGCCGACATCGTGCAGGCCCGGCCCTACCGTCCGGGCACCTGGCCCCATCTCCTGAGCGAGCTGGGCCTCGAGGTGAAGGTGACGCCCGGTCCCGACGGACGCGACTACCTGGTGGTGGGGCGTCGACCCCGGGCCGTGCCCCGATCCCGGTGACGCCGAAGGTCGCCTTCGTCACCCCCCGCTACGGGCCCGAGGTGATGGGCGGGGCGGAAACCGCAGCCCGGCAGCTGGCCGAACATCTGGTGGCCGAGTGCGGCTGGACGGTGGAGGTCTTCTCCACCTGCGCCGTCGACCACATCACATGGGATGACGTGCTGCCCCCCGGCGACAGCGTCCTGAACGGGGTGACCGTGCACCGCTTCCGCTCGGCGTCGGGTCGGGTACGGGAGTTCTACGACCTCGACGGCCGGTTGCGTTCGGCACCGGCCCAGGCGAGCATGGCCGAGGCGCGCCGCTGGCTCCAGTGCAACGGGCCGGTGACACTCGATCTGATCGACGCCCTGCGAGAAGGCGACGCCGATGTGGTGGCGTTCTATCCGTACCTCTACTACCCGACGGTCGTCGGGATCGAGGCCGTGTCGGTGCCGAGCGTGCTCCATCCGGCCGCCCACGACGAACCCGCTCTGTACCTCCCGGTGTTCGGACCGACCTACTGCGCCGCCGACGCCATTTGCTACCACACGGCGGCCGAACGTCGACTCGTGCAACGGATCCACCCGGTGGCCCAGATCCCGCAGATCGTCCTCGGTCTCGGGGTGGGGACGGTCGTCGAGGGAGGCCGGTCGGGGTCGGACATCCTCGGGATCGGGGACCGGCCCTACATCGTGAGCGTCGGCCGCGTCGACGAGCACAAGGGATCGGCCATGCTGGCCCGCTTCTTCGCTCTCTACAAACAGAGACACCCGGGACCGCTGGCTCTGGCCCTCGTGG
>PKWD01000261.1 GCA_003131945.1 Acidimicrobiaceae bacterium | reverse complement strand
GTCGGCGGCCAGCGCCGAGATCTCTCGGGCCTGGAGGGCCGGATGGAAGCGGATGCCACCTTTGGCCGGTCCCCGGGAGGTGTCGTGGTGGATCCGCCAACCGGTGAAGACCTCGACATGGCCATCGTCCATCCGGACGGGAACGGACACCTCGAGGATCCGCTCCGGAGTGCGCAGGAGGCGATGGACATCGGGATCGAGCGAGGCCAGGGCGGCGGCGTCATCGATCCGTTCGAGGATCGCCCCCCAGGGGTCGTAGGGCGACGGATCCTGTCCCTGGGCGACGTTGCGCTCCACGGGGACCTGCGGCTTCCCGGCCACCGGCGGAACGGTCACCCGGGTGCGGTCGCCGGGTCGCCGGAGGTCCAGTCCGGGGGATCCGGGCGGCCCCGGGCGGCCCGGTGCTGGTGCGACAGCATGTGGGGAGACTCGCCGTCCTCGGTCTTCACCCCGATGATGAGGGGCGAGCGCGTGAGCGAGTAGACGCCGAAGAAGAGCACGGCCAGGGCCAGCACCTCTCCGACGCCCCGGCCACCGGACGTCTGGACGTGGTCACCGAAAAGCCCGATGCCGATGATGATCGACGCCAACGGGTCGACGATGACCAAGGTCGACTGCGAGGCCGTGACCGGGCCGGCGCGAAAGGCGTTCTGGGTCAGGAACAGCCCGGCCAGTCCGGAGGCGGCCAGGGCGTAGGGCGGCCAGGTGGTGAACACGCCACCCCAGCCGCGGCCGATCTCGTGGTTCATCTCCTTCATGAGCGACGCCGTGAAGGCGAAGGCGATGGCCGACGCGGCCCCGAACATGGCCGCCTTCCACGCCGGCGACCCCACCCGCGTGAGCATGACGGCGATGGTGGCGCCGCCGATGACGGCGATGGAGACGAGGCCCCAGTCGTAGAGGCTCGGGGTCTGGCTGCCGCCACCGGGTGCGGCGATAAGGAGGAAGCCGGCCAGGCCGCCGGCGGCGAAAAGGGCTCCCACCCATTCGTGCCACCCCAGGTGCTGGCGGAACCAGATGCCCAGGATGGCCACCAGGAAGGGCAGCTCGAGGGTGAGGATGGGCTGGACCTCGGTCAGGCGACCGAAGTGGAGAGCGGTGAACTGAAAGAGGAAGGCGGCGATCATGAAGCCGAACCCGGCCAGCCAGACCTTGCGGCGAAGGGCGTAGGCCATCAAGCCCCATCGCAGGGTCGTCGAGTCCGGGGCGGACTCCACTCCCATGCGCTGGAGGATGGTCGTCAGGGCATTGGCCAGCGCCGCCCCGACGGCCAGTACGTAGGCCATGACTCAACTACCTTACGGGCCCCGGTGGCGGGCACGCCCGCATGGGCCCCGGTGGCCAACACGCCCGCAGGGGCCGGTGGCGGGCACGCCCGCACGGGCACGGTGGCGGGCACGCCGGGCCCGTCGGTACCCTGGCCCCACCGCCGCTGTCACGGCGCACGGTCATGACAGACGGTCACGAGTCAGGGGAAAGCAATGCCCGACACCATCTCCGAACAGGACTTCGAGCGCTCGGCCCTGGCGTTCCTGGAAGCCAACGCCGAGCCTCGGGTCGAGTCCGAGCAGAGCTGGGGCGAGGGTTCGGACCAGGTGTCGATCCTGCCGGAACGGACCCTCGAGGAGGAGATCGCCGAGCTGACCGCGGCTCGGGCCTGGGCCCAGAAGCGGTTCGACGCTGGGTTCAGCTGGATCACGGGGCCCGTCGAGTTCGGCGGGCGCGGATTGTCCCGGGACTTTCAGCGCACCTACAACGACCTCGAAGGGGGCTTCGGCACCCCTCCGATGTCCGCCTACGGCATCGGCCTCGGCATGGTGGCACCGACGATCCTGGCCCATGCCACCGACGAGGTGAAGGAGCGCTACCTGAAGTCGATGTGGCGCGGCGACATCGTGGCCTGCCAGCTGTTCAGCGAGCCCGGGGCGGGCAGTGACCTGGCCAGCCTGCAGACGAAGGCGGTGCGCGACGGAGACGAGTGGATCGTCACCGGGCAGAAGGTGTGGACGTCGGGTGCGCATCTGTCGGAGATCGGCGAGATCATGTGCCGGACCAACCCCGACGCCCCCAAGCACAAGGGCCTGACGGGCTTCGTCGTCGACATGCATGCTCCGGGTGTCGAGGTCCGTCCGCTGCGGCAGATGACGGGCGGCGCCTCGTTCAACGAGGTCTTCTTCTCCGAAGTGCGGATTCCCGACAGTCACCGTCTCGGAGACGTGAACGAGGGATGGACGGTGGCGCTCACGACGCTCATGAACGAACGGGCGGCCATCGGTGGCGGGATGGCCAGCGGCGGTGGCGGCAACATGGGGACCCAGCGCCTGATCGAGCTCGTCCGGCATCAGGGCAAAGCCGACGACCCGCTCATCCGCCAGCAGTTGGCCGACATCATCATCAACGGCCGGGTGGCGTCGTTCACCAATCTCCGGGCCATGGCCAAGATCGCCACCGGCCAGCTCCCGGGACCGGAGATGTCGATCGGAAAGTTGACGCTCACGGCCAACATGCGCCGGGTGAGTGAGTTGGTGGCGTCGGTTCTCGGCCCCCGGCTGGTGGCCGACACGGGCGAATGGGGTACCTACGCCTGGTCCAAGTTCGTCCTCGGCCTACCGGGGATGCGGCTGGCCGGCGGCACCGACGAGATCCTCCACAACATCATCGGTGAGCGCGTCCTCGGCCTGCCCAAGGAGCCGGCGGCCAACAAGTAGCAGCGGCCGTCAGCTGCCTTCCCGCCTTCGTGAACAGTCGGATGGCGCAGCTCGAGAACGCACTGCTCGAGACGTCCATGTCATCGTCGACCCGGACAAGATCGGCTTCTTCTCGGCCCCAGTGACATCGGCCCCACTGACATCGGCCCCACTGACATCGGCCAAACTGAGGTCGGCCA
>PKWD01000072.1 GCA_003131945.1 Acidimicrobiaceae bacterium | reverse complement strand
CGATGCCGCACATGGGGTCGACGACGAGTCCACCGGGCTCGGAGAACTCTTCGACGATGCGCCGGGCCAGGGCCGGGATCATCTTGGCCGGGTGCTCGGAGCACTCGGATAGGTAGCGATCGGCCCGTTGGACCTGGGCGGACGTCTGAGCCACCGGCCACAGGGCCAGCGGCACGGGCGTTGACGTGGAACGGGATGGCGAAACAGTGGTCATGGGTGGCCCACGACCGGAGGAGCGTCACCAGAGAACGCCTCTCAGACCCTCGCCCTTGGACAAAGACCTGCTCGGGGCACTTTCGCCGCGAGCTCTCGCGGCCGGCCTTCGACACGAGGGCCGACAGAAAATAGGTCCGCCGCGCACCTGGGCCCGCAACTACCAAACGCCAAGGGCGCCTAGAGGACGGCCGACTCCCGCAAGGCCGACAAAGACTTGCTTCCCACCCCGCGTGGTGCCCTCACGACGATACGGCCCCTTGATGCGGCCTTGGCAGCCAGGGCGGCTTTAGCCGACGACTGGCGCGTTCGCGCCACCACCTGTTCCTTGGTCTGGGACGTCCGTTTCGTTGTCGTCTGGGTAGCCATTGTTCAACTCATAATAGACGGTAATCGGCACGAAGGCCGTTTCGTTCCACGTCAAATATTCCCATCGGACGACGGGACGACGGATCTCAAACGAGAACTCCACCCACCATCCGACCTGGTTATCGGCGGGGGCCGTCAGATGAAAGAGCTCGGTGCAGCGGACCGTCTCGCCTGGTCCAGCGTATTGGTCGAATAGCGCCCCGATCGGGCGCTCCTCCTCTAAGGGGTACTGAAAGTGCAACCCATCATCAATGACCGCCTCGACCGTCAAGGTGGCTGGTTGGTCGCCCCTGAAGCGCATGGCCCTCAAACCAACGGCCTTAACCTCAACCTCGACTTCCAGGCCAATCCCACCCTCTGGGCGCCCGAACGTCCTTGCCTTGAGGTGAGTATTGGCCCGCTTCCCGTAGCGCCGGGCCAAGTAGACGCCAAGGAGCAGGACTCCGGCGCTAACAGCCGTGGCCAGGGATTCAATGATCGTCCAGTTCCCTGTATCCACGCATCACAGCCTAGGTCTGCTTCGCTCGAACCTACCCTCTAACTTTCGCGAGCACTACCCGCAGGGCTGCGTTGTCCACGGGATACCTAGCCGAGATCTCGCCCTCCCTCACCGTGTCGATCTCGTGAGGGAGTCGCCTCGAACCAGGACGGCCCGGAGAATTTCTTGTTCTGGTTCGGGCGGCCCCGGCTCTCTTAGCGCGAGCCGTTAGACGCGAAGGTGAGGGAGGCCTGACCAGGCCTAACGCAGCAAGTCCCTCACGACTCCCTCACCGTCGGCCGGTCGTGAGGGAGTCGTGAGGGAGTGGTCCAGGCTCCCATTCTGAGGGACTTGTGAGGGAGTCGACCGGGCCCAATGACCGCTCCACCGACACGACAGGAGCTGTCCCATGGCCACCCGCCGCACCCTCACCGACTCACCCTTCGACACCCTGGAGAAGACGTTCCGGTTGCTCGTCACCGGTCCCCGCCCTCTGGCCCTGGAGGGCGAGGCGGTGGTGGGATTACCGCAGCGTTTGATCCCACTCGACGAGCTGAAGGCGATCCTGCTCCACCCCTCCACCTCGTACCAGGTCCGCGACGACACCCTGGCCGAGCTCGTACGCCGGGCCCGGGACTCGGAATCGTGGATGGTGGGGCTGGCCGCCGTGGTCCTCCCCGGCGTGCGCAGCGTGGTGTGGTCGCTCGTCCAGGCCTGTCCCGACAAAGCCGAGGACATCGAAGCCGAGACCCTGGCCGGTCTGGTCGCGGCCATTCGGGACATCGACGTCTCCCGCCCCCGCATCGCCGTCCGCCTGGTGTGGCGGTCGAGGAAGGCGGCCAAGCGCCTGGTGCGCTTGGAGTTGGCCGAGCAGGGACGACCGGCCACCTCGCCCGTCCCCGGGGCCCCGCCGGAGCCGTGGGGGCACCCCGACCTGGTGCTCATCGANNCTGGGCGATGTCGGTCTCGACGAGGCGGCGGCGGCGTTGCACGTCGGCTACTGGGCCGCTCACAAGCGCCGGAGCCGGGCCGAGGCGGCGGTGGTCGGGTGGCTGGCCTCCGAAGGACACCGCTCCCAGCACTTTGTCCAAAAGGAAGTGGCAGCACCCCATTCTCCTGGTGCGGGTCGACCTCGGCAGGGACTGTGAACCCGATCGGCGACCGGAGGCGCGTCGCTCGAACCGCAAATCAAGGAGGTGAGAGTGCCCATCCCGATCGAACCGCCCCTGCCGGGGCGACCCCGCTACAAGCGGCCTCGTAGGACAAGCCGGCCTGGCCAGCCACGAACCAACACCACCCGTTGGGTCTGGCTGGTGCTGGCATCAGCGCTGGTCGGTGTGGCGCTCCTGGTCACTCTGGCGCCGCCGGCCTTTGCCGACTCGGCCGGGCCCACGTTGAACGGGGTCATCGACAACCTGCGCAACTGGCTGGTGGGGATCCTGGCCACCACGGCCACGTTGTTCTTGACCATCGGGGGTCTGCGCTATCTGACCGCCGCTGGCGACCCCGGGCAGGTCGAGAAGGCCAAGACGGCCCTCAAGTCGGCCGCCGTCGGCTACGCCCTGGCCCTACTGGCCCCCCTGATCGTCTCCATCGTGGCCTCGTTGGTGGGCGGATGAGCGTGATGGCGGTGTGGGAGTCGAGCTTGCGGAGAACGACACGGCTCCGACCCCGCCGCCGGGCTGTGGTGATCGTCGCCCTGGGCCTGGCCACGGTCCTTCTCGGGCTCGGCCACCACACCGACCGTCGACCAACCTCTCGATCGTTGACGGCCACGCTGGCGGCATCGGTGACACCTGACGGCGCAGCGTTGGCGGGGAGCGCCCCCTCGTCGTCAGGGTCGCAGGGCCCGCCCGGCATCCAGGTCGGCCCGACGGGAACGACGACGACCACGGTGCCCGGATCGGGCGGCGGTGGCAGCGTCGACGGTGGGGCGCCGTCCTCGGCCGGGCTCTTCGACATCACCGCGCACATCGACGACGCCATCGACGGCTGGTTCAGCGGCCTTGTTACCTCCGCCTTGAACCCTGTCCTCGATCTCTTGGGCCACAGCCTGCTGTCGACACCGGACGTGACCGACCAGAGCCGGGTGGCCGAGTTGTGGCAATCGACCGAGGGCATGGCCGACGCGCTGCTCGTCCTCTTCGTGCTGGTGGCCGGCGCCATCGTCATGGGTCACGAGACCGTGCAGACCCGGACGGCCGTGAAGGACGTCGTCCCCCGCATCGTGTTCGCCGCCATCGCCGTGAACGCCAGTCTCGGCATGGCCGGCCTGGCCATCTCGCTGGCCGACTCGCTCTCGCAGGCCGTGCTCGGTCAGGGAGTGGATCCCACCCAAGCCGCCGTGGTCCTGCGCCAACTCGTCCTCGGCTCGCTCACCGGTGGCGGCATCTTCGTTGTACTGCTCGGAGCAGTGGTGGCC
>PKWD01000265.1 GCA_003131945.1 Acidimicrobiaceae bacterium | reverse complement strand
GTTCCTTCATGGACGAGGCAGGCGTGGAGGCGGCCGGCCTCAACGGCCTGCGCGATGAGCTCGCGCGCATACACGGCGTGAGCGACAAGGCGGCGCTGCCGGCGTTGTTCGCGCATCTGTCGCGCCTCTGGGTGCGCATCCCCTGGGGACTGGATATCGGACCCGATGAACACGATGCGACCCGCTATGTCGCGCATCTCGAGCAGGGCCACCTCGGCTTCGGTCAGCGCCCCGTGGGCCTGGGCCACCAACCGCTCCAGCGCCGGCGTCCCCGCCAGCTCGAGGATGACGTTGCCTTCCGAGCGCGTGACGACGAGCGGTTGCCCGAAGGGCCGGCATCCCTGGGACACCACCGTCTCGACCCCGACCCCGGGACCGAGCAGCGTCGCCACCGCGCCCGATGTCCGGACATGACGCCCGATGGCCAGACGGTTCGCCCCGGCGGCGTGGGCGGCCGACGCCATGCCTCCGATCACCGGCAGGCCCGGGTAGCGCCTCTCGAGCCACTCGAGGAACGGCTCGGTCGGGAAGCTGAAGGGATCGGCCACCAGGAGAAGGGCCTGGGGGGCGAAGGCGATGTCATCGGGCCAACCGCTCACCACCAGACCATCGCCCTGCGCGCTCGGCGCCATGGAGAGGGCCATGGACAGAAGCGGCCCCGTGCGTGCCGCGAACAGTGAGACGGCGGCCGTGTGTTCGACCTCGCGATGGGGACCGACGATCGACTCCGCCGCGCAGCCGAGCAGGACCAGCGGATGCAGGATGTCGTCGATGGCCGCCACCGCGTCCTCGAGGGCGCCGGCGAAGGGCGGGGTGACGAAGACCATGGCCAGATCGGGCCGTTCCCCGAACTGGTCGAGGATCTCCCCGGCCACCTCACCGACGGCGTGGGCCGGGACCGGGTGCTCGCTCAGAGCGGAAGCGAACGGCATCGCACCCGACCCTACCGGCGGCCTCTCATAGTCAGGCCCGCGCCCTGGCCGTCGCTTCGCCACGCCTCCTGTCCGGCAATCCACACCGTGGTGATCCCCAGGTCGGCGTCGAGGGCCACGAGATCGGCCCGACGCCCCGGTGCGATGGCCCCCCGGTCGTCGAGCCCGAGCAGCGACGCCGGTGTGGTGCTGGCGGCGGTGACGGCGTCGGCCAGGGAGATGCCGGCGTGGACCACCGTGTTGGCCACGGCCCGGTCCATGCGCAGCACCGATCCCACCAGGGTCCCGTCGGCCATCCGCGGCGGTTGGCCCTCGAACGGAGCACCGGTGGCCGTGGTGGTACCCGTCCCGATGGCCACGGCGTCGGTGACGAGGACGCTGCGGGCCGCCCCTTTGGCCCGAAAGGCGATCCGCACCAGGGCCGGGTGGATGTGGACGAGGTCGGCGATCATCGAGACCGCCAGCCGGTCGTCCGACAGCGCCGCGCCCAGGATGCCCGGATCCCGTTGACTGAAGGGTCCCATGGCGTTGCCCAGGTGGGTGACGAGCCGGGCCCCGGCGTCGGCCGCCTCGCCGGCCCGGTCGATACTGCAGGCCGAATGCCCGATGGCGACCAGCACACCGACGCCCGACAGGTCGGCGATGGCCCCCAATGCCCCGGGGAGCTCGGGCGCCAGGGTGACGACGGCCACCCCCGGGGGGAGCGACGCCAGCCACGCCCCGTCGACCGACGTCCGCAGATAACCCGGGACATGGGCTCCGGCGACGGCCAGGAAGGGACCTTCCAGGTGGGCCCCGGCGATGGCCGGTCGGCGCTCGGGCCGTCGCGCCGAGGCCGCGGCGATGCGCCCGAGCGATGCCTCCATTTCGGCCAGCGGGGCCGAGCAGACTGTCGGGCACCACGTTGTGACTCCCTGCGCCAGCAGGTCGGCCTCGAGATCCTCCCAGTCATCGTTATCGGCGTCGGCCACGTCGACGGCCCCCACCCCATTCATCTGGAGGTCGACGAACCCCGGGGCCAGGACGTCGTGGGTCGTGGCGCCGGCGCCGCTGGTGGCCGGGCGTACCTCAACGATGACGCCCCGGTCGAGCACAACCTCGCCGGGGGAGAGGGGCCCCGATGCGGTGAGGACGGTGGCCGCGCGCACGATGCTGGCGGGGGCGCTGGGCATTGCCGTCGTACGGTACCTTCTCGACGTGGCTGATCCCGGGGTGCAGGTGCCGCCCAATTGCGATCTCACCCTGGGCATGGTCTGCATCGACAAGACCGAGCCCGGGCGCACCACCTGGCGCATGCCGGCCGACGAGCGTTTCACCAATCCCGTGGGGATGATCCAGGGCGGGTTCCTGGCCGCCTGCTGCGACTCGGCCATGGGGGCGGCCACCGTGACCTGGGCCAAAGGCGAGAAGGTGTTCTCGGCCAACGCCGAGATGAAGATCAGCTTCCTCCGCCCCGTGCGGGCGGGAGGCATGCTCACCTGTGCCTCGCGGGTGGTCTCGGGCGGCCGCCGCGTGGCATTCGTCGAGGCGGACGTGACCGATGATCAGGGCCACCTGGTGGCCAAGGCCAGCTCCACCTACCTCCTGGCTCCCCGGGACTGAGGGCGCGAAGGGCACGGACACTGCTTGCCTCCTCTCGCCGCGGCGGGGGAGGATGGTCGATTCGTAGAGGAGGATCGTGCCCGGAAGTAGTGATCGCAAGGCCAAGCAGAGCGACCGCAAGGGCGTGACCGCGGGAGGCCGCGAGTTCGTCGACATGGTCGTGGCCTACGCCAAGCAGGAGACGCTCGGCCCGCTCCGCGGCCTGGCCCGATTCGTGGCCGTCGGTGCCGGGGCCACCGTCGCTCTGTCGGTCGGGGCGCTCCTGCTCCTGCTGGCGCTTCTCCGGGCGCTGCAGACCGAGACGGGATCCACGTTCCAGGGCAATCTGTCGTGGCTGCCCTATCTGATNNCGCCGCCGCCGCCCTCGTCGTGCTCGGCTTGTCGGCCTGGCGGATCACGAAGACACCGGCGGCCGGTACGGCCGGCCGCAGCGGTGGGAAGGACAAGCCTTGACCATGACCAGTCCGGCCCGGATCACCAGAGGCGACCTCGAGACCAAGCTCCGCGAGGTGACGGGCGACNNCAAGCCGTCAAGCCGCAGTTGTTCGGAGGAGCGGCGGCCGGTTTGCTCCTGGTCGTCATCGTCGCATACCTGTTGGGACGACGTCGGGGCCGCAAGCGCTCGGCCATCGTCGAGATCCGCCGGGTCTGAACCCCCGTGGACCGCCTGCTGCGCACCCTCGTCACCCGTTCGCTTCGGCGCGGCCTGGCCGGCGAGCCCATCTGGCTGGCCGTGGCCATCGGTGTCTGGCTGGTGCGCNNGGGTGACGGGCGTCGTCAACGGCCCCCGGGGCGTGCTCGTCGCCGGCGAGCGCATCCTGCTCGTCGACGCCAAGGCCCGCCGGTATCTCCTCACCCTCCAGGCGGGGGCCATGTTCCACACCCACGCCGGGATCGTGGCCCACGACAGCATCATCGGCGGCACCGAGGGGGTGTCGGTGGCCGGGTCCACCGGACGCCTGTTCCTCGTGGTCCGGCCCACCCTGGCCGATGTGGTGCTCAAGATGCCGCGCG
>PKWD01000111.1:386-5390 GCA_003131945.1 Acidimicrobiaceae bacterium | reverse complement strand
CTATGGCGCCGCCAAGGCGGGGCTCATCAATCTGACCCGCAGCCTGGCCATGGAATGGGCACCGGCTGTCCGGGTCAACTGCGTCGTGGCCGGGATGATCGCCACCGAAGCGGCCGACGACCACTACGGGGGACCGGAAGGCCTGCGGGCGGTGGCGGCCACGGTGCCTCTCGGGCGCCTGGGCACGCCGGCCGACGTCGCCGGGGTCTGTCTGTTCCTGGCCTCCCCCCTCGCCTCCTACCTGTCGGGGGCGGCCGTCGAGGCCGACGGGGGCGGGGAGTGGCCGCCCTTCCTGGCGGCGGTGGACTCCACCGTGAGTGATGGCCCGGGACCCCGCCCCGGCGCGTGAACACCGGCGAGGGTCGAGACCCGGTGAGAAGGCCCGGTGAGAAACAAGGTGCAGACGGGCGGCCCGACGTGCTCTGATAGCGCCTCGTGAAACTCGCCGTCCCCACAGAGACCCGTGCCGGTGAACGGCGGGTGGCCATGATCCCCGACGTCGCCGGCCGGCTGACCGGGACCGGTGTGGAGGTGGCCGTCCAGGCCGGGGCGGGGGCCGAAGCCCACTTCACCGACGCCGCCTACGCCGAGAAGGGGGCCACGGTCGTCGGATCGGTGGCCGAGCTCATGACCGGGGCCCAGATGATGGCCAAGGTCCAGGCCCCGACACCGCCGGAGGTGGACACGGCACCCGAGGGCATCACGGTGGTGAGCTTCCTGGCCCCGGCGGCCCAGCTCGACACGGTGAAGGCCCTGGTCCAGAAGAAGGCCACGGCATTCAGCCTCGATCTGCTCCCCCGCATCAGCCGGGCCCAGTCGATGGNNAGTTCTTCCCCATGTTCATGACGGCCGCCGGCACGGTCCCGCCGGCCAAGGTCCTCGTCCTCGGGGCGGGAGTGGCCGGGCTGCAGACGATCGCCACCGCCCGGCGACTCGGGGCCCAGGTCCGGGCCTATGACGTCCGGGCGGCGGCCAAGGAGGAGGTCATGTCGCTCGGGGCCACCTTCGTCGAGCTCGGCCTCGAGTCCCAGGAGGGCTCGGGCGGCTACGCCCGCGAGCAGTCCGAGGACTTCCTGGCCAAACAACGCGAGTTGATCGGCAACGAGGTGGCGGCCTCCGACGTCGTGATCACCACCGCGGCCGTGCCGGGGCGCCAAGCCCCCATCCTCGTCACCACGCAGATGGTGGAGCGGATGGCCGAAGGTTCGGTCATCGTCGACCTGGCCGCCGATTCGGGCGGCAACTGCGAGCTGTCGGAACCGGGCCAGGACATCGTGCATCACGGTGTGGTCGTGGCCGGGCTGTCCAACCCAGCGTCGGCCATGCCCACCCACGCCAGCTTCCTCTATTCCCGCAACGTCTTGAACTTCCTGACCCTCGTCATCACCGACGGCGAGCTCACGCCCGACTTCGACGACGAGATCGTGGCCGGCTGTTGCGTGGTGCGGGCCGGGGAGATCGTCCACGGACCGACCCGTGACCTCGTCGTTGGAAAGGGGACGTCGTAATGGTGATCGTCGGCGCTCCGGGACTGATGAGTTTTATCACCGTCTTCGTCCTGGCCGCCTTCGTCGGCTACGAAGTGGTCTCGAAGGTCCCGAGCATTCTCCACACCCCGCTCATGTCGGGCTCGAACGCCATCCACGGGATCATCCTGGTCGGCACCATGCTCATCCTGGGCCAGGCCCACGGAGCCGCCCAGGAGACCCTCGGGTTCCTGGCCGTCGTCCTCGCCACGTTGAACGTCGTCGGCGGTTTCGTGGTCACCGACCGGATGCTCCACATGTTCAAGCCGCGCAGTGATCCGAAGCCTGCGTCCACCCCATCAACGACGCCGACCGGCGACGACGGTTCTGGATCAGGGTCCTCAGGTTCGCCCTCATGAACAGGGTTCCCTCATGAACAGGGTTCCCTCATGAACAGGGTTCCCTCATGAGCAGGGCGACGGCCACCGATCTCGTCTACCTGATCGCCATCGTCGGCTTCATCTTCGCCCTCATCGGGCTGAGCTCACCGAAGCACGCGCGGATCGGCAACCTGGCCGGGGCGACGGGGATGCTCATCGCCGTGGCATGGACGTTCTCCCTGCCGACGGTCTACGGGCAGACCCGGAACCTCGTGCTCATCATCATCGCCGTGGTCATCGGGACGGCCATCGGTGTGCCGGCGGCGCGCAACGTGAAGATGACGGCCATGCCGCAGATGGTGGCCATCTTCAACGGCGTCGGCGGTGGGGCCGCGGCTTTGGTGTCGGTGACCGAGTTCATCTCGCTGCCGGGCAAGTCCATCGCCATCTACAAGATCTGCGAGATCCTCTTCGGCGTCCTCGTCGGTTCGGTGTCCTTCGCCGGCAGCGGCGTGGCCTTCGCCAAGCTCCAGGAGCTCATGACGGGGCGGCCCATCACCTACCCGGGCCAGCAACCCATCAACGCCGGGGTGGGCCTGGCCATCGTGGCCGTGCTCATCGCCACCGTCCTGACGGCCAACACGGCGCTGCTGGTCGTGGTCGTCATCCTGTCGCTCGCCATCGGGATCATCTTCGTGCTCCCCATCGGCGGGGCCGATGTCCCCGTGCTCATCTCGTTGCTCAACTCCTTCACCGGCCTGGCCGTGGCCGCGTCGGGCTTCACCCTCGATAGCAACCTGCTCATCGTGGCCGGGACACTGGTGGGGGCCTCGGGCATCCTGCTCACGCGGATGATGAGCCATGCCATGGGCCGGTCGATTGGCAACATCCTCTTCAGCGCCTTCGGCTCGGTCATCACGGCCACGGGCGCCGACGGGGGTCCCGACGGGCGGACGGTGCGGACAGGGACGGCCGACGACATCGCCGTCCTGCTGGCCTACGCCCGCAAGGTGGCCATCATCCCCGGCTACGGCTTGGCCGTGGCCCAGGCCCAACATGTGGTCCGGGAACTGGCCGACACCCTGGCCGCGCGCGGCGTCGAGGTCTATTACGCCATCCACCCGGTGGCCGGCCGCATGCCCGGTCACATGAACGTGCTTCTGGCCGAGGCCAATGTCCCCTACGACCAGTTGGTCGAGATGGACGACGCCAACCCCGAGATGGCGACCACCGACGTGGCGCTCGTGGTGGGGGCCAACGACACGGTGAACCCGGCGGCCAAGAACACGCCGGGCAGCCCCATCTACGGCATGCCCATCATCCACGCCGACGAGGCCGAGCACATCGTGTTCCTCAAGCGGTCGATGCGCCCGGGCTTCGCCGGGATCGACAATGAGCTTCTCTACGACCCAAAGACGGTGCTCCTTTTCGGAGACGCCAAGGATTCATTGCAGAAGCTGGTCACCGCCGTCGCGCACGCCTAGAAGAACCGCTGCTGACGCCGACACGGCGGGAGGACTTCACGTCTGTTTGTGCCGACGCCTCGGGAGCGGTCCGCAGTCCCCAACGGCTGCGAGGGCGCGCCGATGAGAGGAGGCGCTGGCCAAATCGCCAGCGGAACCTTCGTCGATCAGTCCTCGCTCCGGGTGGGCGCGGTGCGCGCCGTCGGCCCGGCCGGCCGGTCGACCCCGGCATCGTCGGGTGTTCCCGTCTCGGTCGACGCCCGAGAAGGCTCGGGCCGTCCACCGTTGTCCGAATGTTCCGTTTCCCGGGCCGGGCCGGCGTCGTGTCGGACCAGGTTCGGCCGGCCTTCGTGGGAGCGACGCTCGGCCAACGTGGCGAAGACCAAGAGACCCTGATGAGTCCGACGGGTGGAGAGCACTTCGACCACCACGTCCTCCCGGCCGATCATGTGTGCCGCGTCGTTGACCACGACCATGTCACCGTCGGGGAGGTAACCGACGGCCTGGCGCGGCTGGTTCCCATGTCTGTTCAAGTCGATAACCAGCTGCTCACCAGGGGAGAAGTCCGGGCTCAGATTGTCGCCGATCTTGCGCAGATCGATGACCGGGAGCCCCCGACGGCGGGCCATCTCGGTGAACGGAGTTGAGCAGGTGGCAATCCGAAGACCGAGCCGGCGGGCGATTTCCAGCAACCGCTCGTTGAGATCGTCGATCTCGGGCAGCTCGTTCTCGGCCACGTGGACCAGCACGCCGGACTCGCGCAGTACCTCGATCGACTCGAGTCCGCGCCGGGCTCGCCGCGAACTGACCGGGTCGGGTCCAGCGGCCATGGTCTTGACTTGGTCGACCACGAAACGGGGGATGACCAACCCTCCCACCAAGAGTCCGGAGCGCCCGAATACCAGCAGAGACCGGTCCATCACCGCCGAGGTGTCGACGAGTAGGGCGTAGCCGGGGGGCGGTTCGCTCGGCGGCGCGAGGATCCGAGAGAGCCCGGCGGCGGCGACCACTTGGCGACCCTTGATCACCCCTATTCGGAAGGCCAGCCAGCAGAATACCCAGGCCACCGCGGCGGCGATCGGGTACACGATTGCCGACCTGACCAGCGCCAGCAGAGGAAGACAGAGAGCCACTCCGAGGAGGAGGCCGGCGATCCCCGTCAGCGTGCCGGCGAAGAACTCGCCGGGGGGAACGGGCGAGAATTTCTCCACGGCGCGATCGCCCTGGCGTTCGAGCAGGCGTCCGAGGACACCGCCGAGGACATACCCCACGAGGGCCCCGAGCACCAGACCGATAAGGGGGGCGGGGCGCATGTCCACCTGGTGCCCGAGTTCGAGGCCGCCCAGGGCACCGGAGAGCACCAGGATCAAGCGGAAGATCTCGATGAACAGCACCAACACGAGCGTAGTGTCCCATCCGGCGACTACCACGACGAAGGGTGCCTGCTGGAGGTGTCGTGGCGATTTACGGTTCTCTGCGGCCGCCGCTCCGACGTTTCGCTAGGCACGCCTCGTGCCTGTCCGAACCTCCTTGCTATTGCCAACAGCGTTCCTCTCCACCAAACTATGGATCCACCAACTGACAGCCGAGGGAGAGTACGAACGGTCCGGTAAGTCCGGACGTTCGACCGAAGACAAGCCGGCGGTCACGGAGAGGGGGACCTCTCCTTCTTGGCGGGTCGCGACCCGCGCTTAC
>PKWD01000111.1:0-356 GCA_003131945.1 Acidimicrobiaceae bacterium | reverse complement strand
GTGCACGTCCCATGGTGGGCGGTGAAGGGCTTCGGGGCCGACGACACAGCGACCGGTCCCGACGGCTCGGCCCTCCAGGTCGTCGACGTGGTCACCGACGCGGGGACCTTGACCCTTCTTGTCCCGGCCCCCGACGTATCCGAACTGCTGGCCACGGTGGCCCGATGGTCGGGCCGCTGGACCCGCGCCCGTCGTCCCCGGCATGCCGCCGTGGCGAGGGACATGGTCCTGCTCGCCGCGTCGCTGGCTGCCACGCGCCAACAGGCGGTCCGGGCCCTTGGTCCGGTCGGGCGCGGCCTGTCCCTCTTCGTTCATGCAGCGGCAGTCGGCCTCGGCCTTGTTGTCGGCGCCCTGGG
>PKWD01000296.1 GCA_003131945.1 Acidimicrobiaceae bacterium | reverse complement strand
CTTAGCGAAACGTCCGGGCTAGCAGCTCCCCGTATGTGCCGATCGCAGGTGCGTCCAACGAGTCGGACGCGCTGAAAGGCGATGTTCGGGAGCGCTCGCAAGGAGCTAGCGAGTTGGCAAACTCCCCAGCCGGGACGTCTCCCTCAACCGGCGTTGTGAGAGAGGCCGAGCACCACGGCGCAAGGTTCGACGCCTTCGGTCGTGATATCGCCGCGGGCGGTTCGCCTCCAGTCCTCTTCGCTGAGCACGAATCTGGTCAGTCGCTCCGGTTGGCCACGCCGGAGGCCCCACTCAAACCCGTTCTCCATGTAGCCGAGCGAGCGCGAAACCCCGGCTGACCCCAGGTTGTCCTCGAACGCGCTGCTCTCTGCTCTCGCGGCCCCGAAGCAGGAGAACGCCAGGTGCAGCACGGCGCTGCGCATCTCCTTTCCGATGCCCCGACCCTGATGGAGACGGCCAAGCCATGAGTAAGTGCCGACCGTCCTTAGCGCCGGGAACGTCGTAGCGAACATGTCCTGCATCCCAAGCGGTTCGCCTCTCGCGTCGAACACCGCGAACCTCAGTCGCCACTGATCGGGGCGCAAAGTAGTACGAGCTGCCCACTGGCGGACAAGCCACGACCGCTCGCGCTCGGGCGTCGGCTCATCGGTCCAGGGCGGATCATCGAACGGCATCCACTCGGGCGCATGAATGCCGTCGCGGATGACATCGGTGAGTTGGACCAACTGCTCGTCGGTCGGGATCCGAAGGGTGAGAGTCGGAGTGGTCACCACCAAGTCGAAGAACGGCCAGAGATGTGCCACGGCCCCAGCGTCGCGCACGAGGAAACGAGCCGCCACCACCCTCATCAGGGTTACCGGCGGAGGTTGGTCGACGCGTCATCATCTTTGGCCATCTGGTCCTCGATCAGGCGGGGCCGATCGACGCGATCAACCTCGAGCCCGGCAACGAGCAATAGCTCAGACAGCCCTGCCCCACAATCACGCCCGACGAGGCCGAGGGTGCCCCCAGGGTGCCGTTCTGGGCGCATGCAACATTCGCGAGCAACAAAATCGCCGGAGGGTCCTCTCCGGCGCACATGGCGCTCGCCGGAGACCGTACGCAATACAAGGGGCAACAGATGTCAGTGCACCAGGATCGCCAATCTGTCGCTCTACAAGAGATCGTGAGAGGTGCCCGATAAGCGATCGGCCTACGGGCATACCGGAGACCTCTGACGTGCTCCCCGCAACGGGGCCCGGGGCACTGCTGATGTCATCAGGGGACGCGATGTCGCTACGAGTTCGGGCTGAGCACCTCCGTGATGTCAGCGGCCGGTGGTCCCGTCGATGACTTGGCGGATCAGGTCAGCGTGCCCGTCGTGACGAGCCCACTCCTCGACCAAGTGGATATAGACGGAAGCAAGCGACACCTGCTGTCCATGGACGTCGAAGCAATGTTCGAGCGGCAACCGTGCTACCGCCTCGTCACAGGCAGCCCACTCAGCCGGTAAATCCGCGACCGCCTGCTCTGCGATCGCCGGGTCGAGATCGTTGAAGTCTTCGTCAATGGTCGGAAAAAGCGGAGGGACGTCCTCGCCTGCTGCGCGGATCCGCAGCCAGGTGCGTTCGACCTTCGTCATGTGCCGCACAAGCCCCAAGAGCGACAGGGTTGAGGGTGGCGTGGGCTGCAGCGCCAACTGCTCGGCGGTCAACCCGGCGCAGATACGGAGCAGGGTCAACCGGTGGTGGTCGAGGTAGCCTTGCAGGATCGGCCGGATGTCACCGGTGTCAGGGGATGGGGGGTCGTCGGGCGGCTCAGGCGAGATCCACGTCATCGGGCGATTATGGCTGCCAGAGCAGACAGCGTGCCAGGAGTTCCCGGTCACCCCGGGTCCCGGTGACACCAGCTCGGGGTAACCGCAGATCGATCCCTGACTGACAAGCGCCGATCGACGCCGATGGCCGGTGACGCGAGCTCGTCATCCTCGGATGTCGTCCGGATCCGTTCAGCTGACGAGTCCGTCCCACGACCAGTGTGGGAGGTGCAGACCGTCCGGCACATCGTCTGCGGAACGGTGGTACCGGTTCATCGTAGTGGTGGTTGCCCACGCGAAGTAGTCGTGGAGCGCCTGTCGGACCCGGTCGTCGTCTGCAAGACCAACGTCAACCAAGGCCTGATCGAAACAGGCGATCGCTCGGCGGTCCATCTCCTCATGCGGACCGCCGTTGCCGCTGTGCATCCGTAGCACCGAGGTCTCGTCGCCGTAGGCGGCCGAATACGTCGCCGGCCCTCCGAGCGCTTCGGCCCAGTACGCGGCGAGCCGCTCGCTGTGCTCGGGGTGAAAGCCGTGGCTGAACGCGTGGCTCACCACCTCGTCCGCCATCACCCGTGTATGCCACGCGCGGGCCAAACGAAGCAAGCCGACGTCACCATCCGCCGCCTCGTATACCGTCAGCATGCTCGGATGGTATCGGAAGCAGAAACGGTCACCGTAATCATCCCCCCTCCGGCGAAACGCGGGACGAGCTCCCGACTTCCCCGAGAGAGCGCACCCAGCTTCAGGGTCGGGGGTGCGATCTGGTTGACGGAGCGTCCGGTCACCCAACGGTGAGCGGTGACGCTCGAAACGTTCCTTGGTCAATCGGGTGTCTATTGGTGATGAACGACATTTTCTGGCCTGATGAAGCAACCGGCCCTGCGGATGACTCCTCCGACAAATGAAGACGAGGAACAGCTTGGAGCGGACTGTTGTTGCTACTGACTACGGGAAAGCCGTCATGACCACCTGGCCGATGATGGCTTGAAGGTCGGTGGTTTCCTCGTTTGTGAGAACAATGAGTCGGACGGCATCTTCCGGGAACCAGGCGTTGAAGGACAGAAAGCCAACGTTGTCACCCGTGTGGTAGANNGATCACTGGATGACCTCCGGTGACACTCCCGATATACCAGCCGTATCCGTAGCCCCGGGTGCGAACAAGCCCATCGTCGTCTTCAACCGCCGCGTGGATCTTCAGCATCGCTTGTCTCGATTCGTGGCTGAGTATCTCGCCGGATGCGAGGGCCCGATCCCATCGAGCCATGTCACCGGCGACGGACCAAATATCTCCCGCGCCCATGCCAACGGTATCCAGCTCGAAGGACGTCACGGCGGCGCCAAAATTGTGTCCGACAGCGAGGCCGTACTCGCAAGTGCCGTTACCCGCGAATGTCGCTGTCATCGCGAGTGGTTCGAACATCTCTCGGGTGAGGAACGACGCGTACGGCTGACCTGCGGCTCGTTCTACGATGCGGGCAATGACCACGTAACCAGGGCTGCTGTACGAATAGCTGTCTCCTGGCGGGCTGAGGAGGGGCGACTCTTGGAAAAGACGTAGCTCTTCGTCGGCGGCCATCGGCTTGGTCAAGTCCAGCTCGGGAATGTGCCACCAGTGCCCAAGGCCGGCTGTGTGGGTGAGGAGATGATGCACCGTCATCGAGTCCCAGCTCGACGGGCAGCCGTCGATCCAACGGTGGACAGGGTCTTCGACCGAAAGCACGCCTCGATCCGCAAGTAGCAGTAGAGCCGTCGCGGTGAACTGCTTGGAAATAGATGAAATTTGGAAACGGGTGTCGAGTCTGTAATCGGTGTCGGGGTCGGTCCCTGTTGTACCACTAGCCACTGCAATCAGGTCCTCCTGGCCACGCTGGAGCAGGGTGACACCGCGGAATCTGTCTAGTTCCACTGCATCCAACGTAACGGGCTTTGTCATGTGGTGGATGGGAGTCAATAGGTCGTCCGGCAAATCGAACGACATTCGGAACGCCGAATTCACCGCCCGGGGATCGCCTACGTCGACTGGGATGATCACCGATGACGGATCGCTCAGCAACACGGGTAGTCGCCCGGTGCGCGGCCGCGCGCTGACAAACCGTGCTCCGGCCAAGTGCAACGGCCTGTCAGAGGGCAGCAACGCGGCAAGCCGCGAAGTGGATTTCATACTGGGACCGCCGCAGCCCGGCGGCGAGATACCACAATCCACAACATATCTTGCACAATGATCGTTGTGTAAGGTGGACCATGACCGAACCCCCCCGTAGCATCACCGACTCACGCGTCCTCGCGGCGATGTCGCACCCCCTACGCCGGCGGCTGCTAGACGCGCTCACGGTGGATGGCCCATCGACCGCCACGATGCTTGCCGAGCGCACCGCCCAAGCCATCGGGAACGTCAGCCACCACATGAAAGTGCTGGCAAACGCCTCGCTGGTCGAGGAGGCGCCCGAGCTGGCGCGCGACCGGCGGGAGCGGTGGTGGCGGGTGGCGGACACGAGTCGCCGCTGGTCCAGCGCTTCGTTTCGGGGCGATCCGGCATCGGTCGCCGTCGCCGACGCAGCCAAGTCCCTGAACCTCGAACATCAGGTGGCCAAGGTCAGAGCCTGGCACTCCCAGTCCGAGACGGCCGACCACGACTGGGTTGGAGCCGCCTTCTCCACCGACATGTGGATGCAGCTGACCGCGGCTGAGTTGAATGAGCTCTCCGAGCAGCTCATTGGCCTGCTGCGGGACTGGCGGGCTCGAGGGGCAGCGGACGACGGGGCCGAGAGGCGGCCCGTCTTTGTGTTCACTCACGGTGTCCCCGCTTCGCCATGAGGGGCCTGGTGCGCCGGCACCGGGACTTCCGCCTGCTGTGGATTGGCGAAACGACAAGCCGTCTCGGCAGTAGCGTCACCACGGTCGTCGTGCCGCTCGTGGCTGTGTCGACGTTGCACGCCAGCACGTTTGCGGTCAGTGCCCTGACGGCCGCTGCCTGGCTGCCGTGGCTCCTGATCGGGCTCGCCGCCGGACCGATCGTGGATCG
This sequence comes from Acidimicrobiaceae bacterium, assembly GCA_003131945.1. The sequence goes on along the minus strand of PKWD01000296.1, from coordinate 5,476 downwards.
ACTGAAGCGTCGCCGGCTGATGATCGTGTGCGACCTCCTCGCTGCGGCGCTGTTCGCCAGCATTCCCTTGGCCGCTGTTCTCGGGCTCCTCACCACAGGGCAACTGCTCGTCGTGGCCTTCGTAGCCGGTTGTGTGAGCGTGATGTTCACAACGGCCTACGGAGTGTTTCTTATCGACGTGGTGACCGATCCGGCCGACAGAGCAGCCGGCAACAGCACCCTGCAAGGCGGGGCCTCCGCCGCCCAGATCGGAGGACCCGGGCTCGGTGGTCTGCTCGCTCAGGTACTCGGCGCCGCCACGGCCCTGCTAGCCGACGGCTTCAGCTTCCTCGTCTCGGCGGTCTGCCTCGCCGGCATCCGGGCGCCGGACGCGCTGCACGTGCCGCCGGCGTCCCAACGGTCCCGAGGGTCACTGCGTCGGGATGTGGCCGAAGGCATACGCTTCCTCAGTCACGACCCGCTGCTTCGGCCCCTGGTTCTCTTCGGCGGGACCGCCAACCTCGCCCTCATCGGCTACCAGGCAATCCTCGTCGTCTTCCTCGTACGAACGGTCGGTCTCGACGCCGGCACGATCGGGGTGCTGCTGGCGCTCGTCAGCTGCGGCGGCTTAATCGGCGCCATGGCGGGGAATCCCTTCGCCCGCCGGCTCGGGTCGGGACGCGCTCTCCTGCTGACCAAGGTCGGGGCGTGCCCGTTCGCACTCCTGATCCCGTTCACGGCGCCCGGGCCTCGTCTCGCCTTCCTCGTCGTCGGCGGGCTCGGCGTCGGAATCGGGATCGTTGCAGGCAATGTGATCAGCAGCGGCTTCGTTCAGGCGTACACGCCCACCGAGCTCTACGCCCGCACGAGCGCCACCACCAATGTCTTCAACTACGGCACGATGCCGCTCGGGGCGCTCCTCGGCGGGCTGGTGGCGACCATGCTCGGCCTCAGCGATGCCCTCTGGATCATGACCGGACTGCTCCCCATCAGCGCGATGATCCTTGTTGCCAGCCCGTTTCGCCGCCTTCGATCTCTGCCCATGGCGCCGTGTGCCGAAGGGTAACTGGCGAAACTCGACTGCCTTGCCCGGCCAATCGGGTGCCCGTAGTCCGATCGCATCACGGTGAAGTAGCGCTCCAACAATGCCCTGAAGCTCTCGGGGTCGGTGTGCTCGCCCAGACTGGTCGATCCTACGATGTCGCAGAACAGAGCCGTCACCGTTTTGCGGACATCGTCGGTGCTTTCGCCGGGCACCTTGGTACCGCACTCGGCACAGAACTTCGCCTTTTCCCCGACGGGTGATCCACACCCGCCACAGACCGCCGTCATCTCAGGAATCCTACCGGTCTGGCCGTGTCCCTTCTCGTAGTCGTCGCCTCTGTTGGGGCCTTCCGCGCGTATCTCTCACCACACGCGTCACCGCCGCTCCCGATCGCGCCACCATTCGCTTTAACTTGAAGTATCGGACGAGTACGTTCAGGTCCAAAGGATGCCCCGTCCGGGATCGCTGTGGCCGAGTGATTGCGCTTGGTCCAGCCGGTCGGCGCTTCGCCGCATACCTCACTACTCCCGGCATTATTTCCTGGTCCGCATCGGGATGGCACGCAAGGACCACGCAAGGACAGGGTGGCGATATAGGTAGCGCTGGCCACCCTTCTCTCGTTCGTCAAATGTCCGACAGTTGGAGTGCTCCCTCAGCACGCCGTTCCACGTTCCCGTAACCGTGGGCCACTGCGGCATTGTGGGCCTTGGTGAGAAGTCCCCTGGCTTTCTCAAGGTCACCAGGAGCTTGGCGCTCGGCGAACATCCTCCCCCACAAGAGATCATTCCGAGTGGCGTAGAACTTCATTCCGATCCGATCGCACATCGCAGCAGATTGGGCGAAATAGGCATCGGCCTCGTCGAAGCGGCCGAGGACGGTGGCCAGGCCGCCGAGATAGTGACTGACCGGGCCTAGAGCCACGGCGGTACCGGTTACGGACAACTGATCGGCCCATGGCGCGAGACGATCGAACAGCGGCCCGGCGTACTTCGAGTCTCGGCATTCGATGGCCGCGTCGGTGTAACAGACCATTCCGGTGGTCCAAACCTGGTCCATAGGGAGATCGAAGTCTGCGGCCGCGAACGAATCCAGCAGGCGGCGTGCATCACCAATGCGGTCGTCTTCCGCATGGGCTGCAGCCAACACAGCAGCGAAAACGGGGAGCCCCGGATTGTCAGCCACCGTCTGCTCGATGAGTGGGACCAGCTCGCCCATGGTTCCGCGCAGGAGGCTCACCACCATGAACTGTGAGCCGAAGACGGTGTCGGCGTCGGGCTCGCCGCTGTCGGCGCCGATCTGGAGAGCCTTGGTGGCTAACTGCTCGGCCTGATCGATGTCCCCGGCGATCTGCGCTCGCGCGGAACTCGTCATGGTGGCTAACCAGGTCAAGGTCGGTTGATCGAGCTGCTCGGCCATCGACCCGATGATCTCGTAGCAACGGTCGACCTCGTCGATGTCCCCTGCCGCGGCGGCGGCCGGGTAGCGAAAATACGCCGCCCAGAAGAGGAGAGCCGGGTCCCCAACCCGCTCGGCACGCACCAGGGCATCGGCCGTCCGGGCCAGCGTCTGCCCGCATTGGGAAGGCACCTGGAGCGGGTAGGAGATGTGGTTGAGGACTCGAACCAGCGTGGCGTCGTCGCCAAAGGACTGAGCCAGAGCAATGGCTTCGTCGGCAATGGCTTGACGGCGTTCGAGGGGGCTCCCGAGGCCGAGTTCCGAACACAAGGTGGCGAGCACGAGCGCCCTGGCGTGATTGTCCGCAGATAGACGAGCGAGGCTCATCTCCAGAATCTCGACCTTGTCGGCGTCGATGCTGCCGGCGGCTGTGTAATACCCGCGGTCGTTCGCCAGGGAGGCGGCCACGAGCCGATCGGTGTCACCGAGATCCGCGGCCCGGCGAGCAGCACCAAGGAGGGTGTCCCGAAAGGCAGAGTCCCCCGTCTGGCGCTGGGCGGTGCCGAGACCGATGGCCAGGTCGATGCCGAGGACGGGGTCGGGGTCGGTGGCCTGGGGGTAGAGGTCAAGGGCCTGCGCGTAGTAGCTCAGGGCGTCGGCCGGGGCAAGCGCTGCGAGGGCGGCGTCGCCCGCCTGGCGGGAGTAGTTGATGGCCTTGGCCAGGTCGATAGGTTGGGAGGCGCTGATCCAGTGGCGGGCCAGTTCGCCGACCCGAGAACCAGGACGATCCCCGCACTGCTCCTCCAACGCTTGGGCCACCTCTCGGTGCGCCCGTGCTCGCCGATTGGGCCCGAGGTCTTGATACAGGGTGTTTTGAATGAGGGCGTGGGCGAAGTTGTAACGTCCGGTGTCGGCCAGTTCCCGCACTAGGGCCACGGACGACGCGGCGTCGAGGATGTCGAGCAGTTCGTCCTCAGACGCCTTGGTCGCTCTGGCCAGGAGATCGAGATCGAAATCGCGGCCGATGACGGCGGCCATCGACAGTATGCGCCCGGCCGTTTCTCCGAGCCGCACGACCCGTCCGCCAATCACCTCGCGGATGCTGTCGGGCAGGGCTATCTGCTCCAAGGAGTCATCCGCCGTCCACCGGCCGGCGGCGTCCTGGTAGATCGCCCCGGTCTCGGCCAGATGGCGGAGCACCTCGCTCACGAAGAACGGGTTGCCGTCTGTTTCGCGATACACAGCGTGGGCCAGGCCCACCCCGGTGTCATCGAGGGTGTGACCGGCAGTGGCTTCCATGAGCGAGATCACGCCGGAGTCATCGAGACCGGCCAGTTCGATGCGGCTGACGTCGGTGTTCCGTCGGAGCACGCCCAGCGTCTCCCGGAGCGCGTGGGACTGCGACAACTCGCTGTCGCGATAGGTGCCGAGAATGAGTAGCCGCATCGCCTGTTCGGTCGCCGTCAGGTGGCGAAGCAGCAAAAGACTTCCCTTGTCGGCCCACTGGAGATCGTCAAGCACGAGCACAACGGGTTGGTCTTTCGACACCGTGGCCAGAAGGCCGACCACGGCAGCGAAGAGAAGGTAGCGCTCGGCGTCGGAGTCGGTGGCCTTCGACGCCGGGAGATCTGGGATCCTGCTAGCCAGGGCTGGCACCAGTCGGGACAGTTCCGACCCGTGTTCCTCGATATGGGCGCGGAGTTGATCTTCCGAGGCGTGGGTAACGTAGTGGCGGAGGGCTTCGGCGAAGAGCTGGTAGGGGGTGGCGAGGTCCTCCTCGCAATGCCCGAACAACACACAGGCACCGTTATCGAAGGCGGCCCGGGCCACTTCGGCTACGAGCGTGGTCTTGCCCAGACCCGCCTCCCCCGAGATGAGCAATACCTCGCGCCCTTCGCCCCCGGCCACGCGCTTGGTGGCGTCTGTCATGGCCTGCGTCTCTGCTTGGCGTCCGACCACGCCAACGGCGGGGCGCAAGGACAAACGACCCGGCAGAGGCAGGACGTCCCCGGTGTCGGTGTCAGCCTCTCCGAGGGATTCCCAGAGCACCTCGACGGTCTCGACCGGTTCGGACAGACCCTTCAAAGTCATCTCCCCGAACGACCGACACTCGTGACGACTGCGCCTACCGGCCATAGCCCGGACCACATCCTTGGCCAGGACTTGCCCGCTCTCGCAAGTGGCACAAAGCCGAGCCGCCTCGACCACTGGGTCGCCGAAATAGTCATCGCTTTCTCTACTGACCTCGCCTCCACTCAGCCCCACCCGCAGGCCCACCGAGTAATCCCGGACCCGGTTGTCCCGTTCGACGCCTTGTTGCATGGCCACGGCGCAGGCCAGGGCGGCCGCCGCCGAGGTGAAGACCACCATGAGCCCGTCACCGAGGTTCTTCACCTCGGTGCCTCCGGCCTCGGAAATGGCCTGGCGCAGGATCGAGAAGTGTCCTCGGCGGATCTCGTCAGCGGCCTCGGCTGACAGGCGCTGCGATAACTCCGTCGACCCCACCACGTCGGTGAACAGGATTGTCGCGCTCTCGGTGCTCAAGAGATCACCTCCCCGCCTGGAGGACACCAGAGTAGGTGACGGGCGAACGGTCCCGCCCAGAGGGCCCGAGACGGCGTTTTTGAGGCCAGGACCGGCGCTTCGACTTCGGGACCCAAGGCGCTCGCGAGCCCGGGCGCGCTCGGGACTCATGGCGCTCCCGGCCGCACGGAAATGTGAGCCACCAGGCGGCCGTGTATATCCATCTGGTCCGGCGCGCAAAGAGGCTTCGTTACGTCACCCTGGGCAGGGCCCTCCGAGGCGGTCCCAGACCATCCGACGCTCCGGATCCAAGGCAGGCACCCGTACCGGGGGATCGCCCCGCAGCCTCGACCGAACTATTCATTAGCCCTCCCCAGGTGGGAGGGCCCGGCTCCAAGGGAACCTGAAAACGACCTAACGAGACCACCCCCGCCGTGGTCGCAACATGACCCCGGCTCTGCGCAAGGCGAGCGCCACGATGTCAGTAGCGACACCGAAGTGATCGGACAGCTTGAATCGGCCCGGGAATCCTGG
>PKWD01000200.1 GCA_003131945.1 Acidimicrobiaceae bacterium | reverse complement strand
CCGTCGATGTCGGTGGCACCGAACGTCCAGGCATCGACGCTGCCGGCCGGAGGGTGGTAGCTCACGGCGCCCACCTGGCTGTAGCTCCACGTGTCTTGTCCGACATCGGCGTGCCAGTAGGACCAGTAGGCGTCGGCCGGAGGTGTCGTTATGCACGCATCCTCGGCCGCAGAGGGCTCGTCGTCGATCCGGCAGATGAACGTGGGTCCGTCCTGCGCGTCGTCCGCCGTCGTGAATCCTGCCGCGTGGAGGGCGTCGAAACNNCCGCGTTCGATGTTGCCACCCCAGGCGGTGAAGTCGACGGCCACGATCACTCCGATCGTGGTGCTGCAGTCTCCGATGGGATCGGCGGCCGCCGGGGTAGCGGCGGCGACGACGATCATGATCCCGCCGGCCGTCGCTCCGGCCACCGAGAAAGCGACGACGGTGAGCCATGTCATACCCAGGCGCCCGACGCGCCTCATCGGCCGCTGGCGCCGGTGCCCGTCACCGCGCTCCGTCGTGTGCTGAGACGCCGGCGACTCATGGAGGGACCCGAGGTGCGAAGAGCGGCGGCCGACGCCGCCGTCCTCAGCACTGTTCGCTCACTGATCATCGGTTCTCGTCTCAGGCCGGGCACTTCAACTTGGGTAGCGACGACTTGATCGTCCCCGGCTTGATCGGAAATGCGACTTCGGCCGCGCCCGGTACCGCTTGCAACGTCGCCAGCAGGTCCGGAACGTCATCGCCCGGGAAAAAGTAGGCCCCGTCGTCAGCGGCCCCGGGCGAACATCCCAACTGGAAGCTGGCCAGCGCCGTCAGAGGCGTCCCCCCTGATTGGGTGAATTCCGGCTTGTTGATGTCGCCGAGGGCCACCAGCGCTTGGATGACCTCGCCGGTGGAGTCCGGGTCCGATGATCCGGGGCTCGAGGTGCCGACGAACTCGAAACCGCCGTCGGAGTTCTGGGCCGATACGAAGAAAGCTGTCGGATCATGGGGGAACGTGGCCCCGGCGGCCACCAGTCCCATGACGGCCAGCGCTGTCGAGTTCGTGTCCGGACCGGCGAATGTGCTCGTGTTGGGGGCCGGGCAGGGGGTCCTCGTATCTGATCGATAAGCCTGCCAACCTCCATCGCGGCACTGCTGATCCTTAAGCCACCTGATACCGGCGTGCATCGTCGGATCGGAGCTCGGGATCCCTTGATTGGCCAGAGCCGCGAGCGACAGGCCCTGGCGAAAGGCCCCGTCATAGGTCGGGTCCTGCGAACCGAACAGTCCGGCATCTGACCCGGTCGTGTGTTGCGTCGCCTCCAGGCGGTTGATCAGGTTGTTCGTCGGTTTCTTCCCCCCGAATTGCGTGGGATCGACCCCGAAGGCCTGTGCCGCCAGGATGACGTAGGACAGCGACCCGGCGTCATCGACACCGCCGGGGCTGACGTACGACTCGAAGTTCTTCTTCAACCATGCAAGGCCGGCGTGAGCCTTCTTGCCACCGACACCAGCCGCCGCGAAAGCGAGCACGGCCTGGACGGTCGAGCTCGGATCGGGTGCACCGCCGGTCTCGATCTCCTTGCCCGTGAACTGGGCACCGAGCCAACTTGCGCCGGCCTGTGCCGCCGTGGGTGCCGGCTTGGTTGCCGGTGACACCCCTACCGGTGACACCCATGACGGTGACACCCGTGACGGTAGTGCCGATGCCGATGCGGGCCCGGTCATGGCCAACCCCGCTGACAGGATCAACAGACCGGCGGCGGTTGCCCGCCGAATGAATGACGACATCATGTTTCCTCTCCCGGGTTCCGGAGGCCCGGGAGGCGGAACTGACGCCCATACGGGTCCCAGTCACCGTGCCTTCCGACGGTTCGATAGGAGTCACCATCGCCAGGTATCCCGGCTTACGGGGTTCGATACTCCCCGTCTACGGTTGCGGGCCAGCGCCGGACTTTGACCGGACTTCCCCTGTTCGACAGCGGGCGACGATTTTGCGTCGCCGCCGTCACTGTACCCATGTCGTCGTTGGCCGTGCCACCGGTTTCATGGGCCGTGCCGGACGAGGCGTCACGAGACCACCAGCAGCGCCACCACGAATCCGACGTAGCCGGCGATGATGACCAGTCCCTGCCGGCGCCGGAGCCCTCGGGCCCCGTAGGCGAAGACGAGGGTGATCGCCGTCAGCGCGCCGTAGGAACACGCAATGAGGGTCTCGGAACCAGAGGGCTTCGCCAATCCGGTCACGGTGGCGGGCAGGAGCAGTCCGAGAACCACGTTGAAGGCGTTGCTGTTCAGCGTGGTGCTCAGCATGGCCGCACCTCGGCCGCGTGCGGCCAGGTAGACACCGGCGACGGCGTTGGGAAGGCTCGTCACCGCGGCCAGGATCACACCTCCGACGACGATGCCAGCCACCTCGTAGCGGCGTCCGAGAGAAGACGCGGCGCGCTCCATGACGACGCTCGAACTGACGATGACCACCAGTGCCACCAACGCCACCGCCGCGTCGCGTCGTGTCCCGGGGCGCGGACGAATGGCTTGGGCGAGCTCGCCCTCCTCCTCGGCCACCGCCGTCGTCAGCCACGCCATCGAACGAGCGGCCCAGCGGCCGGGACAGAAGAAGGCGAGGGATCATCGTCTGGCCTGTGGCCGAGAGAACCACGTAGGGCACGAAGACGACCAACACCAGAGCGAGCCCGAGGCCGGGACCGATGAGGCCGACGACGCTCACGACACACACGATCGCCACCCATGACCCCGCGGCGCCGCCCAGTATCACGACCTTGCGGTGGAGCCCGATGCGTCCGGCCACGACGGCCCCCAACCCGAGCAGCGCCGCCAGGTTGAACACGTTCGACCCGATCACCACTCCCGAGCCCACCGCCTGCTCATGGTGGGCGAGGGCGGTGACGGCCGAGGTGATCTCCGGCGTGTCGGCGGCGAGGGCGGCGAGGAGGCCGAGCAGGGCTTCGGAGAACCCGATCCGCTCGCCGAGCCGCTCCAGCCGGGTGACGAGGACCCAACTGGTACCGAGGCTGATGACGGCTCCAGCCAGAAAGGCGGCGATGGCCACGTCGGCTCCCTTGGGCGAACGGATGACATGCCGACCAGGCTTTCCGGCTCTCCAGCACTGACTCTATGCCGTTCGACCCGACCGGCCTCAGGGGCGCACGGCCCTTATGTGGAGAAACAACGGGACGCGCCACCACCGCAGGAGATGGGGCTCGCCCGCCTCGGGCACCGGTTCGCGCATGGCCTCGATCAGGAAACCGGCTCGCTCGAAGGCCAAGGCGTACTCCTCGAGGGCGTAGCTCCATCCCCGGAAGGTCATCGTGAGCCCGTCGCGTGCCTCGGTCCCTTCGAAGCGGCGCCGACCGAAGTACGTGGTGGAGACGACAAAGGTCGCATCCGGTGCCGGTCCGTCGAAGTGCCCGGTGTTGCTCATCGGATGGGTGACACAGACACAGAAGCGCCCGCCGGGGACGAGGATCCGTCCCGCCTCGGCCACGGCCGCGTCCATGTCGGCGATGTCCATGAGCGTGTTGTAGGCGACGACCAGGTCGCAACTGGCGTCGGCCAGGGGCAGCTTCGACGCGTCGGCCAGCAGGTAGGTCCCACCGGGGTCGGCGTCTCGGGCGTGGCGCACCAGCGTCGGTGACAGCTCGACGCCCACGGTGCGATGACCGCGGTCACGCAGATCCCGGCTCACCCGGCCTTCGCCCGAGCCCAACTCGACGGTCCTCGCCCCCGGAGGGGGGACCATCCTCTCGANNCGACTGACCCGGCCCTCACCACAGCCCACCTCGACGGTCAGTGACCCCGGCGGCGGGACGACCGCCTCGAAGAAGGAGCGACGGTAGGACCAGTAGGCATCGTGACCCTCGGTCCGGGCCCAGCGGACCCAGCTCTCGGCTTCGTCCTCCCATCCGCTGCGGTCCGGCACAGTCACACGGTAGGTCGTCGCTTGCCCCCTCTGCGTGCCTGATTTGACGGAATGTTGATCTGTCGGTGGGAGGGCATTGTCGGTGCTCCCTCAGCCTGTGGGAGGAAGGCTCCCGCAGATCGCAGGCACGGGAGAGAGACCCCCTGGGAGAGAAGCGACGTGTCGTCCCCGATGTCGACAGCAAGCCGAGATGCGGCGGGACCGGGGTCCCAGGCGGCTGACCCCAGCGCCATCTGCCTCCCCGAAGTCGAAGAGCGCGGGTGGGGTCCGACGCTCCTTCTCTGCGCCGTCGTGCTCCTGAGCGCCCTGATCGTCGTGGTGGCCAAGCCCCTGACCGCCGGGGCGTCGCCGACCCGCAGCCACGCGCACGCCGCCATCGTTCGTCACGCCGAGAAGGTGTCCAAGGTGGCTCCCGGTGTCGCCACCTCGCCCAACTGGTCCGGCTACGTGGCCTATGCCCCGTTGGGCAATAACGGCGGTTTCAATCAGGTGAGCGCCCAGTGGACCGAGCCGGCCGTGACGTGCCCGAAGAAGGACGCCTGGACGCTGTTCTGGGTCGGGTTCGACGGGTGGCCCTCCACCGAACCTTCCATGGAGCGTTCGGTCGAGCAGGGCGGGACGTCGGCCCAGTGCGTGAACGGTGTCCCTCGGTACAAAGCCTTCTATGAGATGTGGCCGAGCGATGCCGTGCAGACGACGTTCGCCGTCAATGCCGGAGACCAAATTTTTGCCAGCGTGGTCTACTCGCCGACGACGTACTCCTTCACGACACCGTTCCAGATCACCGTCACCGACGTCACCACGGGACACTCGCTGGCGCAATTGGAGCCGTGCGGCCCCGGCCTCGACTGCGCCCGCACGTCGGCCGAATGGATCGCCGAGTCCCCGGCCCACTACGGGTCCAAGACGACGACGTGGTTTCCGCTGGCCGACTACGGCACCGTGAACTTCACCGACGCCCAGGCCACGAACGTTCTGGGCGACTCGGGACCGATCTCGGCTCCGCAGTGGTGGGACAGCTCGGGCATCGAGAGAATCGCCGGCCGCTCCAAGCCCCTGGCCAAGGTGTCGACCCTCGAGAGCGAGTACTCGGGATCGGCCTCCGCCTTCTCCGACACCTGGCAGCGTAAGTAGGAACAGCTGTCCTAACCTCGTCCTGTGAGGGGCGACGGGGACAACGGGGCCCTGACCGATCATCGCGATCTGGTGGCCCCGGTCTTGGCTCTGGCCGGCTGGTGCGGGTTCGCCTGGTACATCTTCTGGCAGGGCACGGTCGGGCAACCGGTGATCTGGACCGACTCGATGTCCTACGCCACGGTGGCCGCCAACCCGGTGTGGAGCACGGGTTTCTGGGCCGGCCAACGCCCGCCGCTCGTGCCCCTCGTCCTCAAGCTGGCGGGATCGGCGACGGGATTCACCGCCCTGCAATCGGTGCTCGCCGTGGGCGCCTGGGGATTTCTCGCCTTCACTGTCGGCCGGTTGGTGCCCGAGGGTTGGCGGCGGGTGGTGGCCGTCTGGATAGTGCTCGGCTTCGCCACCACCACGCCGATCACCTTGTGGAACCGGTCCGTGCTCTCGGAGTCACTGTCGCTCAGCCTTCTGGCCCTGTTGGTGGCCGCCACCATCTGGGCCGTGCGCGGGCTCACGTGGCCGCGGGTGACCGCCCTCGGGTTCGTGGCCCTCCTCTTCGCCGCCACCCGCGACGCCCAGGTGTGGACGGTGGCGGCCCTCGGTGTCATCGTCGCCGTCGTCGCCCTGGCCCGCTGGCGCCGGAATCGGCCGTCGTCGCTTCGGATCGTCGCCCTCGCCGTCAGCCTGCTCCTCGTCGCCGGCGTCACGGGGTGGGTCGTCGTCCACACCGGACGGTCGCGCCAGAACGTGGCCAACGCGCTCTACGTCCGTATCTTTCCGTTCCCGTCACGGGTGGCGTGGTTCGCCGCCCACGGTATGCCCTACGCCCGCGCCATCGACCGCTCCATGGCCGACACCAAGCCGCCCACCCCGGGTGCGGCCAAGGTCTTCAATACCTCGGACCCGAAGCTTGCCTCGCTCGAAGCACCGCTCGAACAATGGATCGTGAACCACGGACAGTCGACCTATCTCCTGTGGCTCGTCACCCATCCCGCCTACGTGTTCACGGAGCCGCTTCAGCGACCGGAGCGATCCTTCAATTTCGACAACGGTCTCCTCACCTTCTATGCGGCGCCCGACCGCGTCGATTCACCGGCGTCGCCGGTGCTGTGGCCCGCCTGGTGGTGGTTGCTGCCTCTGACGGTGATCGGGCTGGGCACGGCCGCCGTGCGAGGTGGGTGGCGAGAACGGAGTTTCCAGGCGGTGGTGATGTTGGGCGCTCTCGGGATATTCACCATGCTCGTGGCCTGGCACGGCGACGGCCAGGAGGTGACCCGGCACACCATCGAGGGCTTCGCCGAGCTGCGCACGAGCGTCCTCATCCTGGCTGTCGTGGGGGTGCTGCGCATCGTCCCGCCACGCCGGCGCCCCGAACGCAATGACCCCGAACGCAATGACCCGGGACCCGACCTCCCCGAGTCTGAACCGGTGGCCCACCGAGACGACGGCTCGGTGGTGTCAGAGGTGGCCGCGCACTGAGCGGGCCCGTTCGGCCAGACCGATCGTCGGTCGCCGTAGCAGGACATAGAGCATGGGGAGGCCGGCACGGGCCCGCGGGAGGCGCGGATAGTAGGCGCGCAGGTTCTCGTCGAGACGGCGGGCGACACGCTCGTCGTCGGGCGAGAGCCGGAGATCGAGAGCGTCGACGAGGCGCTGATCGAGGGTGGTGACGGCCAGGAGGCGGCCGACGCGGACGATCGGCGACGGGACGCTGCGGTGCTCGAACCACAGGATGTGCCGGACCAGTTCCCGGCTGGCCTCGGTCGTCCCCAGAAGGCCGCCACCCACCATGTCATCCAGATAGGTGGCGAACGCCGACCTGTCGGCCGGGATGAGCTCGGCCGGGATGCCGACGAACCGGGCGAAGGCCACCATGTCGGCGTAGTAGGCGTCGGCCTCGGCCGCGGTGAAAGGTCCGACCCAGCGCGTGTAGGCCACGTCGGCCGAATCGACGAGTGTGGCCCACACCCACGTGAGCAGCGACGCGTCGTGGGCCGTGTAGGCGGTATCGGACGCCCACGTCCCGGCGGGCTCGGCCAGGTGGCCGTTGATGTGGTCGTGGGTGGCGTAGATCTGCCGGGCCGCCGCTCGTGCCGTCGGGGTGGGTCCGAACACCAGGCGCAGAGCGGTATCCACCGTGATCCACGCCCGACGCCACGGATGGGTCCGAAATTGGCTGTGGTCCTGCACCCCGGCTCCCACCTTGGGGTGGGCCACATCCATGACGAGGGCGCGTTGGATCATGAGGGCGACGACCGGCTCGGCCACCACCCGCCGCAGCAGACTCGGACCCCCGAAGGGTGTCGGGGCGTCCGCGTCGAGAGCACCGAGGGGGGGCTCGCTGCTCAATGGGACTGGGGATCCCTCCACATGGGCCACACCGAGGGTCCTCCGAAGGGCAGCTCGATCTCGCCGGTCACCTCGAAGCCATGGCGGCGGTAGAAGGCGATGTTGGAGTACTTGGACGACTCCAGGTAGGCCGGGACCCCTTCGCTGTCACAGCGAGCGAGCGCCGGGCCGAGAAGGGCCGAGCCGATGCCCCGGCCCTGGGCCGCCTTGCGGGTGCCGAGCACCCCGAGATACCAGTGGGGCTCCTTCGGCTGCAGGCGCTCGACATGGTTGAGGGTGCGCAGGGCCCGTAGGGCATGCCGGCCGAGGGCCCGCATCGTGTCGGGCAGGTGCCGCAGGACGGTGGCGGTGGGAATGACGGCGTGGCCGGGTGGGGCCCAGAGGGCGGCGCCGGCGTGGTCGGCCGTCGTCCAGGTCGTACCGAGGGGCAGGTAGTGGCCCCGGAGCTGGACGCCGAAGAGCCGGGCCAGGCGGCGCGCCCGGCTGTCCTCCTCGGCCAGTATCCAGGACAGCACCGGGTCGTCGAAGAAGGCGTCCTGGAGGGCGTCGGCCAGGCCCGGGATC
>PKWD01000257.1 GCA_003131945.1 Acidimicrobiaceae bacterium | reverse complement strand
TCAATAGCCGCGGCCGGCGCACCAGTCCCTGCGCCACCGTCAGCATCTGCTGCTGGCCGCCCGAGAGCGCGCCGCCGCGCTCGTGGCGCTTCTCGGCGATTTCGGGAAAGAACGACAAGGCTTCCTCGACCCTTGCCGCGCGCTCGGCCCGCGGCAGGTCGTAGCCCGCCAGCAGCAGATTGTCGGTAACGGAAATCTGCGTGAACACGCGATGGCCCTCGATCACGTGCACGAGGCCGGCGCGCGCCGCCTCGCGCGGCGTGGCGTTGGTCATGTCGCGGCCGCCGAAGCGGACATGGCCGGCATTGACCGGCAGCAATCCCGACAGCGCGCGCAGCATGGTGGTCTTGCCGGCGCCATTCCCCCCCGTCACGAGCAGGTTCTTGCGGGCCACCACGCAGGCACCGAGGAGCGATCGAAGCCCGGCGTCGAGGGTGCCCATGCCCACCAGGTCATCCAGGGTGAGCTTGGGGAACCGGTGGCGGCGGATCGAGACGCAGGGTCGGCCGGTGACGGCCATGACCGCGAACAGTCGGCTCCCGTCGGGCAGCTGCAGGTTGAGCCTCGGCGAGGCCAGGTCGAAGCGGCGTTCTGACATCCCCACCCGGGCGGCCAGGGTGCGCACCAACTCCACCAGTTCCTTGTCCGAGGCGGCCACCGGGTCCACTTGCTCGCGGGTCCCGTCGGCGTAGCGGACAAAGACCTCGTCGGCCCCGTTGGCGTTGATGTTCTCGATGGAGGCGTCGTCGAGGTAACGCTGGAAGCCAGCCATGGCGAAGAGAGCGGCGAAGACCTCAGCGGCAATGGCGTCCTCGGTGCCGGCGTCGAGCACCGGGCGCCCAGCACCAAGGGCGGCCGCCTCCTCCTCTTGCAGGGCCTCGGCGATGAGCGCCCGGCCGAGGGCGCTGCGATCGGGGTCGGTGAGCGCGTCCTCGTCGCCATTACCCGCCGTCCGGGCATGATCGGCCAGCCGAGAGGCCACCTGCGTCTGGATCCGTTCGGCCAGGGGGTTCATGACGGCAGTCCGGACGTCTCGATGACCACGGCGTCTCGGTCGGTCCCCTGGTCTGGGCGCCCGACGCCGCCGTCGCCTCCGGGGGGTTCGCACGGCGGAGCCAGCCAGGCGTCCACATCGTGGGTCAGGTCCCGCGCCGTCCGGCCCAGGGCGGATCGGGTCCAGGTGCGGGCTCCCGCTTCCCACAGAGCTTCCGTTCCACTCGGGTCGGCGGGGAGGTGCCCGAGTACCGTCACACCCAACGTGGCCGCCACCTCGTCGGACGGGTAGGGCCCGGCACCACTGAGCACGATGGAGACAGTGGGGCCGCCGCGCCCGTGCTCCACGGCAGCCGACAGGTGGGCCAGGTCGCCCAGCTGGGGCCGGCAGACCCAGATGAGAGCGTCTGCCCCCTTGGCCAACGGCCGGGCCGGCGAGGAATGATCCAGGCGCCCCACGTCGAGGAGCACATCGACCTCGAAGGCAAGGGGAGAACCGGGAAGGGCTGCCAACAGCGACACCGACGCCTCGCTCTGGCGGGCACCGGCCGGAGCGGGCACCACCGGGATCCCGAGGGCGCTCTCCTGGGTGTACTGCTCGAGCACATCGGCCTGGGAGTGGCGCCGCAGGGCAGCGGCCAGGCCGACCAGACCCGGATCCTCGGGGAGTCCCAGCCGCACGGCCAGATCGCCCCCGGCCGGGTCGGCCTCGAGCACAACAACCGGCCGTGGCCACCACGAGGCCAGGGCCACAGCCACGGTGGTGGCTCCCGGCGATCCTTTGACCGAGGCCAAGGCCACGACGCTCACGAGGTCGACCCGGGAGACACGAGAACCAAAGCGATGTCGCCGGCACTGGCGGCGGTGGCCACGGCGGCGCCGTCGCCCTCGGCCAGTTGGACCTCCACCACGGCGCTGTCCGAGGTGGTCTGCGAAGCCGACTCCACGCCTACGACGGTGGCGGGGACCGGGGGCACGACCACGGTGGTTCCCGAGGTGGTGGCAGCGACGGCGGCCGCGTCGGCCGTACTGCTCGGGTTGGTGACGACCAGGACCCGGTCTCCGGCTGTCACCTCCGGCGGGTACTGACCCGGTTTCAGGGCCAGGCCCACCACGGCCTGACCGCTTGGGGGATCGGCGCCGGGCCCGAGGTCGCTCTCGGTGAGGAGCGTCCCGGCGGCCAGGGGCAGGGCCACGGCCCGGCCCACCACGGCGGACTCCTCCGAGGCGGGGACGGGGGAGAGGCCGCNNCCGCCGGCCCGGAGCCAGGCCGAGGAGAAGCCGATAGCGCAGCCGATAACCAGGAGGACGCCCACGGCCGCCAGGGGGATGTTGCGGTTCGTCGACCTCGGTCGCGGGCGAGCGCTCGACGTGGGGCCGGTCCCGTTGGTGGAGTGTCGGGGAGGCACCGTGGTCGGTGCGAGGCGGGCCAACGTCTGCTCCTTAGATGGATGTGGTGTTGAGAGACTCGATGGCCGCCACCCGCATCGTCGTGGTGGCGGTGGTTTCGAGGTCCGGGACCGTCCCCGTCTTTCCTCCGCCGGCCCAGGTCACCGACCAGGAGATGGTGGCGGTGACGGTGAAGGCGTCGTGCGGTTGGCCGGCCGACGACGTCGTGAAGGTGTGGCCGCAGGTGGGCGAGCCTTCGTCGGGTGTGTCGGCCGCCCCGTAGGGCGTGCCGGGTCCGTCGCACACGAGCGTGGTGCCGTCTCCGAGGTTCCACGTCACCGTTGTGGGTGTGGCGGTGGCTGTCACCGACTCGCCCGGCACCGCCGCCGTGGCCGTCGTGGGCTGCCAGTCGGCGCCGGCCAGCCACAGCCAGGAGGGCAGCCCCACCAGTTGGTCAGCAGCGGGTGACGGAGAGGCATCGATGGNNGGCGCCGCCGCTGGCCCCGGTGCGGTCCCGGTCTGCAACCAGACGATGCCGCCTGCGGTGCCGGTGGTGTCGGCGGTACAGGTGACGAGGTAGAACCCGCCCGTCTCTCCTGGTGGCGGCTCGTCGGCCGTGTCGCCGGGAGGAGGCACGAATCCGGGATCGGCGTTGTAGTAGCAGCCGTCGGAGCCGAGCCAGCCGAAGGCCGGCAATGTACAGGGGACCGTCTGTCCGGGATCAGTGGGGGAGGGACATTCGTTGCTCCCCGGCGCGGTGGCAGTCACCGGTTGCACTGGCGGCGCCACCGACGCCCCCGGTGACTGTCCCGGCGTGGACGCCGACAGCGTGCACGAGCTGCCACCGGGGGTGCCGCACTGGACGCTCGTGGAACCACCGTCGCCGAAGGCAGGAGCAACGGCGCACAGGANNGATGCCGAGGAGCGAACGGCTCAGCAGGTACCGGCGGCCTGGACCACCAGCGAGCTGACCTTCCATACGCCGGTGATGTCCTGCACGACGGCCGTGGTGGCGTGATGGCCGCCAGGCGTCGAGTTCACAAGACCGTCTTCGGTCTTGTACTCCAACCAATGGGTGTCGTCGAAGCAGTCGGTGATCGTGACCTGTGTCGGATTGGTGGCTGGTGAAAGTGACGTCACCTGGGGATGAAGCACCGGATGGCCCTTGGTGACGATGCCATCGACGGAGTTCACGTAGAGACCGTGCACGAGAAGAGAGAGAGAGCCTCTCCCGAGGCGTGCTCTGGAAGCAAGGGTGACTGGTCGTTCGACGTT
>PKWD01000372.1 GCA_003131945.1 Acidimicrobiaceae bacterium | reverse complement strand
GCTGCCGTCGCCCGCCCCTCCGTTCGAGCTGTTGCCCACCCTCTTCCCCGTGAACGCGCTGATTGCCGCCGCCGAATGGCTGTGGTCGGGAGTGCCGTTGCGCTTCCCGAAGCTCGCCGTGGCCATGTCCGAGGGTGGGATCGGGTGGGTGCCGATGCTGATCGACCGCGTCGACTACGTCNNGGTTCTGCACCATCGACGACCCCTCGGTCATCGATATCAGGCACCGGATCGGTATCGACCACATCATGGTGGAGAGCGACTACCCGCACGCCGACTCGACGTGGCCCGACACCCAGGCCGTGCTGCACAAGACGCTCGGGCATCTCCCGGCCGACGAGTTGCGCAAGATCGCCTGCGGCAACGCGGCGGGATTGTTCCGCCACCCGCTGCCCGACGCCGACGACTGGCGGGCATGACCGATACGGCGGGGGCCACAGACGACACCGGCTCCGAAGACAGCGGAGTGGTGGACGCCGACGGGCACGTGGTGGAACCACGGGCGGCATGGGACAGTGTCCCCGAGGCCCACCGGCCCCGCATCGAAGCCGACGCCCACGGCTTCGAGCACGTCGTGGTGGGCGACACCGAGATCCTGGCCGTGGCCCTCGGGACCCTCGCCACACCGGGGGCCCGCTTCAGCGACCCGGGCGATGTCCGCTGCCTCGAGGAGGCGTGGCCGGGCGGCTCGGATCCGGCCGCCCGACTGAGGGACATGGACACCGAGGGCATCGACCGGGCCGTGCTCTACCCGTCGGTGGGCCTCTACTTCTGGGCTCTCGACGACGGCGCCGCCGCCGTGGCCATCGCCCGGGCTTACAACGACTGGCTGGCGGCCTATTGCGGGGCGCACCGGGGACGGCTGTTCGGCGCCGCCATGCTGCCTGTCCAGGACCCGGCCGCCGCCGTTGTCGAGTTGCGCCGTGCCCACGACGAGCTCGGGTTCCCGGCCGCCTTCGTCCGTCCGAACCCTTGCTGCGGACGGTCCCTGTCGGACCCGGCCTACGAGCCGATCTGGGCGGCGGCCGAGGAGGTGGGAATGACCATCGGCATCCACGAAGGGAGCTCGGTCATCGTCCCCACGCTCGGTAGCGACCGACCTTTCAACCCGCTCATCCTGCACGCCGTGTCGCATGCCTTCGAGGAGATGCTGGCCTGCGCCCAGCTCATCGCCTTCGGCGTCCTCGATCGTCACCCGGATCTCCGGGTCGTCTTCCTCGAGTCGGGGGGCGGGTGGGTGCCGTTCTGGATGGAGAGGCTCGACGAGCAGGCCGAGAGCTTCGGGGGGTTCTGTCCGCAGATGCGGCTGGCCCCGAGCGAGTACTTCGCCCGGCAATGCTGGATCAGCTACGAGATCGACGAAGGCACTCTCGCCGTTCTCTCCCCGGTCATCGGTGAGCGCCGGATCGTCTGGGGATCGGACTACCCCCATCACGACGCCACCTTCCCGGGAGCGGTCACGACTCTGCGGCGAAGCCTGGCGCCGCTCGACGAGGACACCCGGGGCCGCATCCTCGGTGCCAACGCCACCGAGCTCTACCGGCTGCCGCCGTGGCGTCGGACGTCATCGTCCCCGGCGTCATCGTCCCGGACGTCATCGTCCCCGATGTCATCGTCGCCGGTGGGGGGAAGCGGGAACTGACGATGGCGGGCGGCCTGATGGGCGACATCGTGAAGGAGGCGGCCCACCGCTTCGGCGACACGTCTGTCTATGTGGCCCCCGACGGGGAAGCGCTCTCCTATACCGATCTGGACACGCTGTCGGACGCGGTGGCCGCCGGTTTGACCGGACGCGGGGTCGGCGCCGGCGACGTGATCGGGTTGCTCCTGCCGTCGAGCGCCGCCTATGCCGTGGCCTACGTGGCCGCCGCCAAGATCGGCGCCGTCACGGCCGGGGTGAACGACAAGTTGTCTCCGCCGGAGAGGCGCCGCTGTCTCGCCATCGCCCGGCCCCGGCTCGTCATCGCCTCGGGAGAGTTGGCCGGCGCCACCGGCGTGGGTGCCATGGATCACATCGGCGAGGTCGTCGAGGTCGACTCCGACAGCGCGCCGGCGGACGCGCTCGAGGAACTGCGGACGTCGGGAACCGAAGGACCGGTCCTCCCGGTCGACCCCGACCGGGCCGTGGCCGTGGTCTTCACCTCGGGGACGACAGGCGAGCCGAAGGGTGCCGTCTTCTGCGAACGCCAACTCGATGCCATCAGCGAGGCGGATGGGGGGCGACGCTGGGGCGACGGCGGACGCGGCTTGTCGTCGACTTCGTTCGCCCATCTCGGGTACATGACCAAGTTGTTCCAGGCCCTGAGGGGCGGAGGCACCAGCTTCCTCATGACGAGGTGGTCGGCGGGCGACGCCCTCGAGATGGTGGCCAGGCACCGGATCACGAGCCTCGGGGGCATCCCCACCCAGGTGGCGCTCATGCTGTCCCACGAGAACTTCGAAGAGACCGACATCTCGTCGGTGCGGATCATCGCCATGGGTGGCGGGCCGGCGACGGCGTCGCTCGTGCTCATTATGTCCTCCCCCGCAGTCTTTTATTTTGGTGCTTAGACGATCTTTTATTTTGGTGCTTAGACGAATTGTACGGCGATGCCGCCGAGCTGGCCGAAATCGGCATGCAGCGTATCGCCCTTGCGCGCGAACACCACGCGCGTGAACGAACCGGCCAGCACGAGATGGCCGACTTCGAGCGGCACACCGTGCTCGCCGAGCTTGTTGGCAAGCCAGGCGACGCCAAGCGCCGGATGGCCGAGTACACCGGCGGCGACGCCGGTCTCCTCGATCTCGGAATTGCGATACATGATGCCGCCGACCCAGCGCAGGTCGACGTCCATCGGACCGACCGGACGGCCGCCGACCACGATGCCGGCGGCGGCGCCGTTGTC
>PKWD01000273.1 GCA_003131945.1 Acidimicrobiaceae bacterium | reverse complement strand
ATGAAGTCGATGGAGATGGTGGCGTTGTCCCGGGTGATGGCGGACTGATGGGGGATTTCGAGAAACCTCTCGCGCAGGTCCACCCAGTTCGACCGGTCCGTGATCGGGTTGAGCAGCACCAAGCCCGGGCCCCGGGGCCCGAGGGACCGGCCCAGGCGGAACAGGACGATCCGCTGGTATTCCCGGACGATCTTCACCGACAGGGTCGAAAAGACCACCAGAAGGACACCGACGACCACGGCGACGGCAATGACAACGGTCATGCTTGCTCCTCATCTTTCGGGCCGTCCGGGAGGCCGTCCCCGACAGCCGCATCGGACCACACCCGCAGGCGCAGCCCCTCGACCTCCATGACCTCGATCGCCGCGCCCGCCGGCAGGCGACCACACATCGATTCGGCCGACCAGGTTTCGCCCCGGACCCGGACCGAGCCGAGAGGAGTGAGGTCGGTCACGGCCACGCCGTCCGCTCCCCAGAGCCGCCCAGGTGCGACGGAGGGCTGACGACGACGGAGGGCCGGGAGCGCCACCGCCCCTGCCACGAGCGCGCCAGCGGAGACGAAGGCCGTACCCGCCAGCAGGACCCAAGCGACGGCCGAACGGGAGCCGGCTGGGGCGAGCTCAATCACCCCGACGATGAAGGCGACGCTGGCCAAGATCCCGAGACCGCCGGCAGCGACCAGTCCGTGCGGTCCGGTGTGGACGCCAATCGCCACCGCCAGGGCCACGGCCACCAAGACCGCCAACGCCACCAAAGCCATGGAGCCTCCTTCGTGAGCGGGCCCGCTGGCCCCATGTTACCGGTCGTCCGGCTCACGCGTCCGTCGGCCGGACCGACTCACCGGGAGTCGGTCTCTTGCCAACACGGCGCCCGAGGCGTCTAATGGTCAATAGCCCCGAGTGGCTGGAAGATCGGTCGCAACGCCGCCCTGAAGGTCACTCGGGGCCTTGTTTTGGCTCGGGCCGAATGTTGCGGTGGTCGAGTTGTGCCCCGGGGTCCCGGCGGGGATGAACCCCTGGCCTGGCCCTCGTGCCGAAATCGGTGGCCTGTTCGCGATGGCGGCGCCCACGTCCCCACGCTCAGGCCTTCAACTTGTTTGAGTCGTCACTGACGTCCTTCTCCGCCACGGGCGACGTACGCTTTGCCTTCGGAGGTGGTTACTCGTGTCCAGCGTTGAGCCAGCCCGCCAAAGCCTTGTCAAGCGCCGTGTCGTCCCAGCGCTCGTCGTCTTTATCGTTGCCGCGAGCGCTATCTACGCGACAGCCTGGGTGGCTCTGGGCCTGCTCAGACACATCGTCATGCCCGTCGTTGCGGTTCTAATCGCCGGATATCTCGCCGTGCAGACCTACCGCTTCACTGGCCGCCACAGATAGCCACGCATTCTTCTGCGCTATGGGAGAGGCCGACTGCCTGGGTACGCGCGCACCCGGAGTCGCGGATCAGCTCGCTCCAGCGACCCTCGATCGTGACAGGATGACGCCTCAGACAACGCATTTGACTGCCTGCCACGCCATTGCACAGCCAGCACACACGAAGCCACTGCCCTCGTTCGGCGCCTACTACGCCACGTCCAACTGCGGTACGCGCGCATTCGCTACTTTCTTATCGCATGCCGGCCGACGCTTCCTTGGTCGTGCCACCTCGGCCCAGGGTTCTCACGGGCTGAGGGTGCGCTTCAGCCCTTCAAGGTCAGCAACTGTCACAGTGATAGCCGAGTGTCCCTTGCGACGGAGGGCCGACGGCACCTTCTCCTTGAAGTGGATGCACACGCCCGCCTTGCTGTTCGTGCCAAAGGAGAGACCGTCGTCGGCAAACGACGTTCGGGGGCCGATGGCGGTCCACCAGCGGTATCCCCTGGTGATATGGGCGCCGTCGACATTGCTGACGGTCGTCTCGATTCGGAGCCAGCCGAAGGTTGCCGATAGCGGGCCGTCCTCGCTGACACGAACACCGTCCCGTTTCGACCGAAGGCCGAACGGCACCAGCACAGGCAGGAACTTCTTGTCGATCTCGTAGAGGTAGATATCGGCCATCGGCGCTCATTCCGTCTGGTAGTCCTGGACCCTACCCGCCCAAGCTTCTCGCAAGAGCGCTGGTTTCCCCAGCCGATAAAGCTGCGACAGCCTGCAGCAGATCACATCATTCACATTTCTGCATTCGGTCACGAGGTCGTGGCTGGGGCAATTGAGATGTTGTCGGACAAGTTCGCCACCATTGAGGAACTCGGTCCAAGCTCGTACGGACGCTTTCTGGACAACTCAGAGGCCAGCACCGACGACCGGACACGGTGGCGCCGGCAGGCGATGGGTGCAGTGCAGGAGTTGTACAACCGGATTCACGCTCGCTGATCCCAGCCGCTGCGACTTCCTTTGAGAAGCAGCCGGAGCAGTAAAAGGAACCGTCTCGTCGAGGACTCGCCAAATCCTGTGGCGAGGAGGGAAGGAGCGACTCGGTGTCTCNNCTCGAATCGTGACGGTCCGCCCCGTTCTGGTCCCGAGGATCCACCTTCAGACTCAGATGACTCCTTCCCAACGCGGGCACGCACAGTTAGATGCCACGTTCGTTTCTGTTTGCGCGTGAACATTCGGCGCCAATGACGCCACTTCCAAGAGTTATTTCCAAACCGCCCCAACCGCCCCCGCAAATGCCCAAATTTTTTGGAGGAGTCAGAGGGAAGAGGGCGAAAGTGACCGTTTCCCTTGGTCAAGTGGTGAGGTCTTCACCTAAGGGTCTGGCCAGGACATATGTGGCTCATCGCGGATGGGACGCGCAGGCTAACGGCCATTGCGCCACACATCATCCACAGCCTCCGGGCGCCCCTCGGGGCTTCAGTGGGCGTGGCTCCGATTCCGAAGCGTCACACCCTTCGGTGAAGATGAGAGTGGACTTCGGTGAAGACCATGTGGTGGGCCGTACAGTCTGAGGTTCCCTAGTTTC
>PKWD01000061.1 GCA_003131945.1 Acidimicrobiaceae bacterium | reverse complement strand
ACGTGATCGTCGGCAACACCGTGCTCTACGGCGCGATCGCCGGCGAGGCCTACTTCGAGGGCGTGGCCGAAGACCGCGGTGTCCTGCGGCACGTCCGCTTTGGCGACGAGGTGGTGAGCTGCGCCTTCATCGACGGGCGCTGGCACCTCACCACGGACCAAGGTGTGCACGACGTGGTCGACGTGGTGATCGCCGCCACCGGCGTGCTGCACCACCCGAAGTATCCCGACATCAAGGGTCTCGACTCCTTCGAGGGGGCGATGTTCCACAGCGCCCGGTGGGACCATGACGTCGCCATCGACGGGGCTCGCGTCGGGGTCATCGGGACCGGCTCCACGGCCATGCAGATCGTGGCCGCCACCGTCGACCGCACGGAGAAGCTCTCGCTGTTCCAGCGCACGGCCCAGTGGGTCATGCCGGCCGTCAACCCGGCCTACACCCCAGAGGAACGGTCGGGTTTCCGCCAGGACCGACGCCTCATCGAGGCCGTGCGCGACAGCGTGGCCCAGCTCTTCGACCACTTCTCCGACGGGATCATCAATGCCGGGTCCCCGGAGATGGAGATGATCGAGACGTTCTGCCTCGACAACCTCGAGAACAGCGTCACCGACGCCGAACTCCGTGAACGCCTGCGTCCGGACTACCGCGCTGCCTGCAAGCGCCTCGTTGTCTCCACGAACTTCTACGAGGCCATCCAAAGGCCGAACGCCGAACTCGTGACCGACCCCATCGAGGCCCTGGAACCAGGCGGTGTCCGCACGGTGGACGGCCGGTTGCACGAGCTCGATGTCCTGGTCCTCGCCACCGGCTTCAAGGTCGACGCCTTCGTGCGCCCCATGGCGGTCACCGGGCGCCACGGTGCCGATCTGGGCCAGGTTTGGGCCGATCGTCCCGGGGCCTATCTTTCGATCTCGGTCCCCGATTTTCCCAATTTCTTCATGCTCAACGGGCCCAACGGACCGGTGGGCAACTTCTCCCTGGTCGAGGTGGCCGAGCTGCAGTTCGGCTACATCATGCAGTTGGTCGAGCGGCTGCGGGCCGGTGAGAGCCGGGAGA
This sequence comes from Acidimicrobiaceae bacterium, assembly GCA_003131945.1. Next base: position 5,858 of record PKWD01000061.1, on the reverse strand, counting down.
TCAGCGCCACCCAGGACGCCATGGAGCGACTGGAAGTGGCCCGGGTGGAAGCGGCCAAGAACACCATCTGGTCGACCGGATGCCGCAGCTGGTATCTGGACGACCGCGGTATCCCCGCCGTGTGGCCCTGGCCCTTCTCCCAGTTCCGCCGCGAGATGGCCGCACCCAAGTGGGAGGCTTTCGACGTCCGCACCTGAGCACCGGTCGTCAGTCGATCAGTTGGGCGAAATGAAAGGCCGTCTTCTCGAAGCCTTCCCGCTCATAGAACCGATGGGCCTCGACCCGCTGGCTTCCCGAGTCGAGATCGAGCACGGCACAACCTGATTCCTTGGCCCGTTCCATGAGGGCGGCGAGGAGGAAACTCCCCACGCCGCGGCTGCGGCAACGCTCGGTCGTGACCAGGTCGTCGACGTGGAGCTTCCGCCTGGCCATCATTGTGGCCACGATCCGCCATCCGGCCACGCCGACACAGCGGCCATCGAGGTAGACGGCACTGAATCGCAGCCCCTGGCCGTAGCCCTCTTCGTACACCTGGGCCGCCGACCGGGCCGAGAGGTGCGGTCGTAATTCACTCAGAACCGGGACCGCGTCTTCTTGGAAGCGCGGGTCGCCGGGATCAAGATCGACGAGACACATGAATATCCAATCGTCTGCTCGGTGACGGCCAGCTCAGTGACGCCCCGCCGCCGTCGTGAGCTGCTTCCGGACAGCAACGAAGGCGGCGCCTTCGTTGGGATCGCGCGGGACATGTCCGTTGGCGGCCATATCGATGACGAACCGGGTGGCCGCTTTGACGCCGTTCAAGAAGAGCTCGTCTTGCTGCGTCTGGGTGAGGTCGAACTGGGTGGCCGTGATCCCCGCATTGTCGACGAAGATGGTCCGGGCCGCCGTCGTCTCTTCGATGTCGTAGCGGTCCCACTCGTTCATCATGGTGGTGAAGCAATGCGTGCCGACGCCCACTGTGCTCGAACAGGCCTTGGTGGCGGGATAGGACTCCGGCAGCTTCGACAACTTGATGCCGATCGTCGGCCACCGCGGTTTCCCACCGTCGATGCGGTCGAAAGCGTGGATGGGAAAGTTCTGGAGCATCCCACCGTCGACCCAGGTGACCGTGCCGGGGTCATAGTGCTCCGTGGTGGTGTCACCGCCGGGAGCCGGCGTCGGCACATCGGCCTTCTTGGACGTGAACGTCACCGGTTGAAAGAAGAACGGGATCGACATCGAGGCCCGGACGGCGTCGACGACGCTCTTCTCGTCGCGGTTCTCGCCGTAGTAGTCGTAGTCCCACGGCAGCCGCACGAGCTCCCCTCTGGTGATGTCGGAGACGTGGACGACCAGACGGTACCGGCGCTCGGGGGGAAGACTCATTCCCGGGTCCTGCGCCGGGGTGATCTTCAGGTCGCTGAATGTGTGCACCCCGAGGCCCTGGAGAATCGGACCGAGCCACTGCTCGAGATACGTGCCCGGGTAGAGGCCCATCCTGGTCGTGAGAATGGCCACGTCGGCCAGATACGCGCCGGGGCGGCGGCCGACAAGCTCGATGAAGCGCCGTAGTCTTCCTTCCGGCATGAACTTCTTGAACTGCAGCGTGTCGAGATCTTTCTTCAGCGTGGCCATCGGATCGCCGTGTTGCACCAGGGCGGCGATCAACGAGGCGGCGATGGCCCCGGCGCTCGTGCCGGCGATGCGCTTGATCTGGTAACCGGCCTCTTCGAGAACGAGCACTGCGCCGACGAGACCGATGCCCTTGACCCCGCCACCTTCGAGGGCCAGGTCGCACCGGAGCTCGGGAGCGCCCGGTACTGTACTTCCGTCGGCGTTCGTCCACGGGTCACTGCGCAGCAGAGTCTGCGCCGCGGCGGCAAAGCGCTCCTGGAGAGCGTCCGGGCGCTTGTAACCCCGGGCGTTGCCGGCGTCCAACGTGATCTGATCAAACGCATCCATTTCATCGTCCATGGACTTTCACCTTTCTCGATGGCGAGGGCTCAGACGAGGTTGCGGACCGGATCGGAACCGTCCCAGGTATCGGCCGCCTCCCGCACGGTGGCGGCCAGCCAATGGGTGGCGTCGTTCAGCTCCATGAGCTCGATGACCGTGCTCGTGACGCCACCCTGGTCGTAGTAGGCGAACTGCGCCATCCCGCCGGCGTTGCCGGCGTGGACGACCGGCCAACCGGCTTCGGCGGCGGCACGGGCCACGCCATCGAAGTCCTCCGCCCACCAGGCCAGGTGGTGGAATCCTTCCCCACCGGCGTCGAGGAACTCCCGGTAGATGCTGGGCGAGTCGTCCTCCTGGACGATGAGCTCGACCTGCAGGTCGCCTGAGTTGGCGAAGGCGATGGAGACCACCGGTTCCGTCGGTTGGCCCCGGTACACCGTCCCCGCCTGTGTGAGATGGGGAAGAAGGAGCCACGGGCCGACGCCGGTGCCCAGCCACGCGTCGATGGCGCGATCGAGATCGCGCACGACGTAGCCGTTCTGCCGGATGGAGCCGGGGAGGATGATCGGTGGTCGTGCAGGTTCCATAGCGCGCACGTAGGGTAGCGCTCGATGACCGCCCCAGTCCCCGACGCCGAGCGTCGCCTGCGGCTGGCTTTCGTCGGCTGCGGTGCCATCGCCGAGTGGCACCTGGCCGCACTGCGCGCCGCCGCCTCCCGGACCGATGTCACCGCCGCCGTCGATGTCGACAGCGAGCGGGTCCGGGCCATGGCCAAGGAGACCGGTGCCGAAGCGTTCGACTCCCTCGGCGACGCACTGACGGCAGGAACCTTCGACGCCGTCCTGATCATGGTGCCGCACCGGTTCCACGAGGATCTGGCCGTCGCCGCCCTGCGGGCGGGCAAGCATGTGCTGCTGGAGAAGCCCATGGCGCCCACCCTGGAGGCGTGCCACCGCATCCTGGAGGTGGCGACCGTGTTCTCGGTGGCCGAGAATGCCCAGCACTGGCCCGAGGTCGTCCTGACCAAGGACCTCATCGAGGACGGGCGGGTGGGCGAGGTGATCACGGCCCGGGCCTGGCACTGCTCCTCGCCGATGGCGCAGTTCCACGGCGAGGGCAACTGGCGCTTCTCGGTGGCCGACGCCGGCGGAGGCGTGGCCATCGACGCCGGTTCGCACTGGCTACGGCCACTGCGGATGTGGTTGGGCGAGCTGGCCGAGGTGGTGGCGGCCACCGGCCGTCCCTATGAAGCGATGGAGGGGGAGTCGATGTGCCGGGCCCTGTGCCGCTTCGACTCCGGGGTGGTCGCCAGCTTCGACGCCGTGTTGTCGCCGGGGCCCACCGCCCCCCTCCCTCTGTTCCAGGTCACCGGATCCCGGGGAGAGATCGTCATCGATGTCCTCGGGCGCGTCAAGGTCTATGACGGGTCCGACTTCGGTGGCACCGTGGTGGGCCAGGGCGGTTACATGCAGAGCTACGAACGCCAGATCTCCCAGTTCGAGGAGGTCGTTCTCGACGGCGCCCCCGCCGCCGCCGGGGCCGAGTACTCGTTGGGCGAGCTGCGCGGCGCTCTGGCCATGTACCGATCGGCCCGCTCCGGCCGGTGGGAGGCGGTGTGGTAGCGACCACGTTCGACTACTCGGGGGCGCGTGTGCTCGTGACCGGTGGATCCAACGGCATCGGCCTCGGCGTGGCCTCTGCCTTCCGCGCCGCCGGAGCCCACGTCACCATCACCGGCACACGTTCCGCGCCGGCCGACTACGAGCACGACCTGAGCGGCTTCGAGTACCAACCGTGCCGACTACCCGACCCTGACGCCGTGGCGGCCGTAGCCGGCGCCCTGTCCGGGCTCGACGTGCTCGTCAACAACGCCGGTCAGAACCTCCCCGGCGGCCGCAGCGAGTACGACCCGGCAGTGTTCGAGGAGGTGGTGGCCGTCAACCTCTTCGCCGCCTTCCGTATGGCATCGGCCTGCAGAGCGCTCCTCGAGGCGAGCACCGTCGAAGGGGGCGCCAGTGTTGTCAACGTGGGCTTGATGTCGAGCTTTTTCGGTATGGAGATCGTTCCCGCCTACGGCGCCGCCAAGGCCGGCGTGGTCCAGCTGACCAAGACGCTGGCCGTGGCCTGGGCCCGTCACGGCATCAGGGTGAACGCGGTGGCGCCCGGGATCATCGAAACCAACATGACCGCCCCCATGATGCCGTTCGAGGAGCTCACCCGACCGATCATGGCGCGCACCCCGATGCGCCGCTTCGGCACCCCGGCCGACGTGGCGCCCGTGGTGCTGTTCCTGGCCAGCCCGGCGGCTCGCTACGTGACCGGGCAGACGATTCCCGTCGACGGTGGTTTCTCGGTGCAGGGATGACAGACGGCCGGCGTATCCGCATCACCGACCTACGCCGGCCGGAGCTCACCGAGGTCCAGCGTCTGGCGCTCGATTACGGCGAGCAGAACCCGGTCGAACTCACGGTGGAGGCCGTGCTGTCCGCCGCCGTCGAGCGTGCCGGGCTCATAGACTTCGGCCCCGACGATTTCCGCACCCGTCTCCAGCTGTGGCTCGAGGAGGTCGACAGAGATCCCGAGCGCACCGGCCTCGGGCGGATGACGTTGTTCCGGGACTGTGTCCGATACGCCGTCAACCGCCTGCGGATCCATGACCTGCTCAGCCGCCACCCCGAGATCGGTGATGTCGACATCGTGGCGCCGATCATCGTCGTGGGGCTGCCCCGGTCGGGTACCACCCATCTGGTCAATCTCATCGCCGCCGACACCCGCCTGCGCTCTCTGCCGCTGTGGGAGAGCTACGAGCCGGTCCCGAACCCCGACGAGACCCGATCGAACGGCGTCGATCCCCGCTACAAACGGGCCCAGGCCGACTGGCAGGCCATGGACTCGATGTTGCCGTACATGGCCGCCATGCACCCCATGCGGCCCGACCACATCCACGAGGAGCTGGAGCTCCAGTTGCCCGACTTCTCGAGCTACCAGCTCGAGTGGGTCGCCCGCGCACCGCTATGGCGCGACTTCTACCTGGACCACGACCAGACGCCTCATTATGCGTATCTGAAGAGCGTTCTCCAGATCCTCCAGTGGCAGAACACCGGGCAACGACAGAGCCCCGGCGAGCGCTGGGTACTCAAATCGCCACAGCACCTCGAGCAGCTGGGACCTCTGATCGCTACCTTCCCCGACGCCACCGTCGTCGTCACCCACCGCGATCCGGTGTCGGTGGTGCAGTCGGCGGCGACGATGATGGCCTACGCGGCCCGCATGTCCTACCGGACGCCGGAACCCGACTTCTACCTCTCCTACTGGACCGACAGGATCCGCCGTCTGCTCGAAGCGTCACTCCGGGACCGGTACCTCGTCCTGCCCGGCAGACGAGAGGACGTCTTCTTCCACGACTTCATGGCCGACGAGGCGGCCACCGTGGCCCGCATATATGCCACCGCCGGTCTGGACATGACCGACGAGGCCGGGGCACAGATGGGGACGTACCTCGCCGACCATCCCCGCGACAAGGAGGGACAAGTCGTCTACGACCTCCGGGCCGACTTCGGTCTCACCCCCGACGAGGTGCGCCGCGCCTTCGGCTTCTACCACGACGCCGTGGCCGTGCAGATCGAGGAGACATGACCGACGGAGCAGAGGTGGGCGCCGACGATGTGGACCGGCTCATCGATGAGCGGCCCGGCAAGGAGCTGCTCACGCCCGTCTACGACGACCCCGCCCACCGCATCGGTGAATTCCTCTACCGCTCGGGCGGGACCACGGCCGCCTACATGCTCGTCACCGATGCCGGCCGGGTGATCGTGAACACCGGTATGGGCTACGAGGCCCCCCACCACAAGCGCGTCTTCGACACTGTGTGCCCGGGCCCCACGCCCTATGTCGTCACCACCCAAGCTCACGTCGACCAT
>PKWD01000385.1 GCA_003131945.1 Acidimicrobiaceae bacterium | reverse complement strand
CCAAGGCCGCCATCGAAGAGGGGGTCGTGCCCGGCGGTGGCGTGGCTCTGCTGCGGGCCCAGGCGCTGATCTTGGACCGGGCCGAGAAGCTCGAGGGCGACGAGGCCACCGGGTGCCGCTTGGTGGCCCGCTCGGTCGAAGAGCCCCTGAAGCAGATCGCCGTCAACGCCGGCCTCGAAGGCGGGGTCGTCGTCGACAAGGTCCGCAACTTGAAGAAGCCGGCCGAAGGCCTGAACGCGGCCACCGGCGTCTACGAGGACCTCTTCGCCACCGGTGTCATCGATGCCGCCAAGGTGACGCGCTCGGCGCTGCAGAACGCAGCCTCGATCGCCGCTCTCTTCCTCACCACCGAGGCCGTCATCGTCGACAAGCCCGAGACCAACGCCGGTCCGGCCATGCCCGGCGGGGGTATGGACGACTTCTAAGCACCAACTGAAGCACCTCGGATCCGAGACACAGGCGGATCCGGGTCCACCGATCATGACCGAGGGGCGCCCGCCGGGGCGTCCCTCGGTCGTTTCCGTCCACCGGCGTTCCCTACACTGGGGCCAATGGCGAGCACACCGGGCCCCACCGAGAACGCCGGGCCCGACGGGCGACCGAGCCCGCTGGCCCCGTCCACCGGCCGGGCCGTCCTCCATCTCTTCTGCCGACCGGCGCCGGCGCTCGACCGCGAGGCCGTCATGAGGGCCGTGAAGGACGCCGGCGCCGAGGGCGACCAGGTGGTGACCGTGGCCCTCCTCGGCCACAAGGCCGACCTCGGCTTCATGGTCATCGGTGACGACCTCTGGCGGCTCCGTCACTTCCAGACCGCCCTCACCTCGGCCGGCCTCGAGGTCGTCGCCTCCTACGTGTCGCTCACCGAGCTGTCCGAGTACGCGCCCGGTCTGCCCGAGGAGATGAAGCAGGCCCGCCTCTATCCCACGATGCCACCCGACGGTAAAGCGGCCTTCTGCTTCTACCCGATGTCCAAGCGACGCACCACGACCTACAACTGGTACGCGCTCGGCTTCGAGGAACGCGTCGAGCTCATGAAGGCCCACGGCGCCGTCGGCCGCCGCTACCACGGCCGCATCCTCCAGCTCATCACCGGCTCCACCGGACTCGACGACTGGGAGTGGGGCGTCACCCTGTTCGGCGTCCATCCCGACGACCTGAAGGCCTGCGTCTACGAGATGCGCTTCGACGAAGCCTCGGCCCGCTACGCCGAGTTCGGCCCCTTCTTCACCGGCATGGTCGACGAGGTCGGGGTCGTCCTCGACAGCGTCGCCCCCCGCTAGATGTCGATCGTGGCGCGCCCGGCGCAGGCGGTGACGGGCCCGACGGAGGCGACGTCTGCTGAGGGGGTGACGTCGGCCACGCCGCAGCTCGACAGCTTGCGGGCCGTGCTCCGACGGATGCAACGTCTCGTCGTCGCCTTCAGCGGCGGCGCCGATTCGGCCTTTCTGGCCCGCGTGGCCACCGACACCCTCGGTGCCCCGAGCGTCCTGTGTGTCACCGCCGTCTCCCCGTCCTTGGCCCCTGAGGAACTCGAGGACTGCCGGGCCCTGGCGGCCGAATGGGACTTGCGCTGGCTGCAGGTCCCCACCGAGGAGATCTCCGACCCGGCCTATCGATCGAACGACGCCGATCGCTGCTACCACTGCAAGACGAGCCTGCTCGGCGCCCTCACCCCGCTGGCCGAGGTCGAGCGGTCCGTCGTCGTCCTCGGCGTGAACCTCGACGACCTCGGTGACCACCGGCCCGGTCAACGGGCCGCCGCCGAGCGCGGTGCTCTGTTCCCGCTGGTCGACTGCGGCTACACCAAGGACGACGTGCGCCGGGAGTCGCACCGTCTCGGCCTGCGCACCTGGGACAAGCCCGCCGCCGCCTGCCTGGCCTCGCGCGTCCCCTACGGCACTCCGGTCACCCTCGGCACCCTCACCACGGTGGCCCGCGCCGAGTCCGGTCTGCGCGCCCTCGGCTTCCGCCAGCTCCGGGTGCGCCACTACGGCGACCTGGCCCGCGTCGAGCTCGACGCCGACGAGCTGGCCCGCGCCGTGGAACTGCGGGAGCAGGTGGTGTCGGTCGTCCGGGGCGCCGGGTACACCTACGTGACCCTCGACCTCGAGGGCTTCCGGTCCGGCAATCTGAATGCCGCCCTGGCCGGCGACGCCGACACCCTCCCGTCGGCCTCGAGCGAGCCCTCCGAGACGAAAGGCAGGCCNNTCGACGACCACGAAGGCTGGATCATCTGCGAGGTGGCCGGTGAACCGGCCAAGATCGACGGCGCCCTGGCCTGGCTGCGGGCCACCGGTGTGCGGGTCGATCTCCTCGGCGACGTCGTCGAGAGCTGACCACGGCGGTGGTCGGTGACGCCGCCGGTGTCGGCGGCGATGCCGGGGCCGAGCGCATGCTGGCCGAGCTGGGGGCAACCTTGGGCGCGCAGATCGTGACCGTGGTGCCCGACTGGGTCGAGCGCCAGGTGGAGCGGCTGGTCGAGGCCTGGGTCACCGCCGGCGGAGACGTTGACCGGTCGGCCCTGCGGACCGAGGCGCGCCAGGCCGGCCGCCGGGCCGCCGAGGAGGTCGCCGTCCGTCTCCAGGCCCTTCTCTCGGCCGACGTGGACTCCCAGCCGACCACCCCCCTCGAGGTCGTGCGAGGCGCCGTCGTCTATCCCACCGGGGTGCTGCACCGCGCCGGCGTCCCTTCGGTCGTGCGCGACGCCTTCGACGAGGCCCGCTTCCCCGACGACGCCTACGGGCTCACCCCGGCGTCGCTCGACGCCGTCGACCCGGCGTTGACCGATCCGGCCCGGGCCTGGGGGGCGGCCAAGGCCATGGCCCACAAGGCACGCCACGGGGGATAAGGGGATTGAGGTCACCCCCGTGCCTCGCTGCTCGCGTCTGTCCCCCGGACGTTCACACAAAGTTCACCTTCTGAAAACCGTCAGACAACCGTCTTGTCGTTTTGCGTTCATCCGGGTCTTCTAAGGTCCGCGGCGATGGAGGGATCCTCGGGGATGGAGGTCGATCTTCTGTGAGTGGAAACCGTGCTGTCGGTGGAGGGCTTTCAGATCGGCGACCGCTCCGAGGAGCGCCTGTGCTGCTCCCCGTGGTGGCCTTGGTATGCGCCGTTGGACTTTCGGCCTGCAGCTCTTCGACGAGCTCGTCACCTCCGACGACAGCGGCCAAGGCCACGCCGGCGGCTTCGTCCGATCCCTACGCTCAGACTGACCTTCATGCGCCGGCAGGATCGCTCACCGGTGCCGGATCCACCTTTGACCAGCCGTTCTTCACCAAGGCTTTCTACGTCTACAACCAGCAGAACTCAAAGGTGACGGTCAACTACGCCTCGATCGGGAGCGGTGGGGGGATCGCGCAATTCCAGGCCAATACCGTCAACTTCGGCGCTTCTGATGTGCCCATGTCGCCGCTCGACATCTCCAGCGCCAAGGGCGGCCAGGTCCTCCAGGTGCCTGTGGCCCTGGGTGGCGAGGCGATCTCCTACAACGTGCCGGGCGTGGCGTCAGGGCTGAAGCTCACTCCCAAGGTGCTGGCTGACATCTTCCTGGGCACCGTCAAGAACTGGAACGACACCGCCATCAAGAGCCTGAATCCGGGTGTGAAACTGCCTGCCAACCCGATCCAGACCGTCTACCGCTCGGATGGGAGCGGAACGACTTACATCTTCACGAACTACCTGAGCACGGTGTCGCCGGCGTGGACGTCGGGTCCGGGGACGGGTAAGTCCGTGAGCTGGCCGGTGGGTGTCGGGCAGAAGGGCAATGAGGGCGTGGCCGGCTTCATCTCGACGACGCCGTACACGATCGGCTATGTGGAGCTCGCCTACGCCATCCAGAACAAGTTCACCTATGCCAAGATCCAGAACGCGGCCGGCAAGTACGTCTCCCCCACACTGACCTCGGTCGCCGCCGACGCGGCGCAGAAGCCAGACATCACATCGGTCGATTTTTCGATCGTGAACGAACCAGGTGCAGCCAGTTACCCGATTTCGGGTTACAGCTGGGCGCTCATCTACCAGCTCCAGAAGAGCGCCACGACCGGGATGACACTGGTCGACGTGCTCGATTGGCTGACCCACGCCGGGCAGTCGCAGGCCGCCTCTCTCGACTATGTCCCGCTCCCAGCCAACATCCAGCAGCTGGCCCGCACCACGCTGCTGCAGGTGACTGGCCCTGACGGCACCACGAAGCTCCTCACGACGTCGTAGATGTGACCAGTCTGGCCACGCTGCCGCCTCGTCCGGGCACCGGAGGGAGGATTCGGCGCCTCCTGGCCGTGCCCGACGGTGTGTACCGGGGCGCTCTCGGGGCGGTGGCTGCCCTGTTCATCATCGTTTTGGTCGCTTTCGTGACCGCCCTCGTCATCCAGGCGAGGCCGGCCTTGGCCCATTTCGGCCTCTCCTTTTTGACGAGCACGAAGTGGGATCCGGTCCACGTCCACTACGGGGCGCTGGTGTTCCTGGTGGGCACGCTCGAGACGACGGTCATCGCCTTGGTGATCGCCTTCCCCATCGGACTCGGCTGCGCCTTGGCGCTCGCCTTCGGGATCCCCGAACGCCTCCGGGTGACTCTCGGACCCGCCGTCGAGCTACTGGCCGCGGTACCGAGCGTCGTCTACGGACTGTGGGGCCTGTTGGTCGTCGCTCCCTGGGTGCGGACCATCATCGAGCCCGCCCTGGCCCACATCACCGGCGGTCACGGACCGTTCAGTGGCTCGCAGCTCGGGGTCGGCCTGCTGCTCGCCGGAGTGATCCTGTCCATCATGATCCTCCCCACCATGGTGGCCATCTCCCGCGACGTCCTGATGGCGGTGCCCGACGTCGAGATCGAGGGCGCCTTCGCCCTGGGAGCGACTCGCTGGCAGGTGATGCGCCGCGTCGTGGTGCCGAGCGCCCGGGCCGGGATCCTGGGGGCGACGACTCTCGCCACCGGCCGGGCCATGGGCGAGACCATCGCGGTGACGATGGTCATCGGGAACACCGATCACTTCACCCACTCCCTTTTCGGCACTACCCAAACCATGGCGTCGCTCATCGCCAACGAGTTCACCGAAGCCACCGAACCCTTTCACCTGGCCGCTCTGATAGGGGTGGGATTGTTGCTGCTCGTGGTGGCGACCATCGTCAATCTCGCCGCTCGGTTGCTCGTGCGCTCGGTCGGTCGCCAGCGCGCCCTCGGGATAGGGGTTCTATGACCATCATGGCCGCCGACCCCGTCCTCGCCCGTCGGGCCGAGATCCAGCAGATCGCCGAGGCGACCGATCACCGGCGTCGGTTGCTGTCGAGCCTGGCCCTTCTGGCCTGCCGGGGGTGCCTGGTCATCACCTTGATCCCGCTGGTGGCTCTTCTGGCCTACGTCGTGATCCGGGGGGCCTCGGCGTGGAACTGGGCATTCTTCTCGCACCTGCCGACACCGGCCGGGATCCCCGGTGGCGGTATCTGGAATGCCATCGTGGGATCGCTCATCATCGACGGGATAGCGGCGGCGGGAGCCATCCCCTTCGGGATCGCCGCCGGGCTCTTCCTGGCTGAGTCGAACGGACGCTTTGCCGGGACGTTGCGTCTCGCTACCGATGTGTTGGCCGGGGTGCCTTCCATCGTCGTGGCCATCTTCGCCTATGCCCTGCTCGTCGCCCACGGGCTCCACCACTTCTCCGCCGTGGCGGCAAGCTTCGCCATCGGGATCCTCATGCTGCCGGTGATCATGCGGGCGAGCGAGACCGCCATCAGAGGCGTGCCGAGCATGCTGTCGGAGGCCGGCTTCGCCCTCGGCGCCCGCAAGGCGACAATCGCCCGCCGAGTCGTCCTGCCCGCCGCGCTACCGGGACTCATCACCGGCGTGCTGCTGGCCGTGGCCCGGGGGGCAGGAGAGACAGCGCCGTTGCTGTTGACCGCGGTCGGTAGCCAGTACTTTTCGGTCTCGCCGACCCAGCCAATGGCGGCGATCCCGCTGGTGATATACGGAAACGGTATCCAGGCCTACCCGGACCTGGTGAAGATCGCCTGGGGAAGTGCCCTGTTCCTGGTCGTGGTGATCCTCGTGCTGGGTGTGGGCAGCAGATTGCTCGCAGCACGACTGAGGAGAGTACGACGTGACTGATCCCATAACGATCCCGGCCACGTCGGAAGCCTCGCCGGCGCTCGCCGAGCCCGTCCCCCATGGCGCAGTGATGAGTCTGCGCGACGTGTCGGTGGCGTTTTCGGGCAAGGTGGCGGTACGCGACGTGTCGTTCGACGTCCCCATCAACCAAGTCACCGCACTGATCGGACCGTCGGGTTCGGGCAAGACAACACTGCTGCGGTCGCTCAACCGGATGCACGACATGACGCCAGGAGCCGTTGTCTCGGGATCCGTCAAGCTCGGCACGCTCGACGTCTACGGGCCCACCATGCGTCCCACGCTGCTCCGGTCACGGGTGGGGATGGTCTTCCAGCGCCCGAATCCGTTCCCCACCATGAGTATCTACGACAACGCCGTGTCGGGCTTGCGATTCAATGGTGTGCGTCGCAAGGCTCTGCTCGACGAGGCGGCCGAATCCGCATTGATCGCCGCCGCCTTGTGGGACAGCGTCCGGGATCGGCTTCGCGCCGGTGCGGGCACACTGTCGGGTGGCGAACAACAGCGCCTGTGTATCGCCCGGGCCCTGGCCGTTGAGCCGGAG
>PKWD01000271.1:8806-9766 GCA_003131945.1 Acidimicrobiaceae bacterium | reverse complement strand
CGGCTGCGACCCAGAACGCGGTCGTGTAGCCGTGCACCGAAGCGGCGTCGGCCAGCCCGCGCAGGTTGAGCGAACCGCACAACAGCTCGTAGTCGGCGACGCGCTCCTCCCAGTCCGGGGTGAGGGCCCGCAGCTCGGACGAGTCGACCGCCGGGCGAAGGTGCAGCTCGGTCACCCCCGGCTCGAGCGCATCGAGCACCGCCTCGAACCCGGGCCGGGCCGGCCCTGCGGGAAGAGTCACCGTCCTGTCGCTGAACACGGCCCCGGCGCTGTCTGCCAACTCGCACGCCGGGAATCCCAGGAGCCCGCGCAGGTTGTCGCCCACCATGCGGATCGGAAGCCCGAAGTCGATCGCGAGGTCGAGGTAGATGTCGAAGAACTCCGGGCGCATCTGGAGCGTCGTCAGGTGCGCGTCGAGATGGCTCACGTCGAAACCCCAGAGAATCGCCCGTTCGATCTGGGCGCGGCACTCGCGGCGCACCTCGTCGAGATCGGCGTGGTCCCAGACGTCGGCCACCGTCCGGGGGAAGCCGCCGTCACCATCGAGGAGTGAAGGGGCGTGGGTGATCGGACCCCACCGGTAGAGATCGTGCTCGGCGTTGACGGTGAGGTGCACGCCGACGTCCTCGCCTCGGTATCCGGCGGCCGCTTCCCTAGACCAGGGGCAGGGCACCATGAGGCTGGCACTCGTGGCCAGACCCTCTCGGAGGGCTTCGTACACACCCACGTTGGCGGCGTGACAGAAGCCGAGATCGTCGCAGTTCAGGATGAGCAGCTTGGCCTCGGCCGGGTGTCCCAGGCGTTCGGCGAGCGACGGCATGTCCTGACGGTAGTGGGTGGGACTGCGTGACCGGGCCGCCTGAGCCGCTCGTGGCGCCGCTGGCCTCCTCGTTGATCAGGCGGCGTCGGCCTGCCGACCCGTTTCGGTCAGCACCGCCTCGTCGCCCTGCCCGAGCAGTC
>PKWD01000271.1:0-8793 GCA_003131945.1 Acidimicrobiaceae bacterium | reverse complement strand
GACCCACGGTGCCCTTCGGGTGCCCCTGCTTCGCCGCCTGGATGCCGGGGTCCCCGGGCAAGGGCAGCCGGGGCTGATAGAGACCCCGGTCCGGGCGCACCTTCGATGTCGCTGGCATGGGACCAGGATGGCAGGAGGGTGTAACACTCTTGGCGTGGATCGATACGGAATAACCGTCCCCTTCGACGACGTCCCCCTGTCCGAGCACGGCCCCTGGTTCGAGCGCCTGTCCGAGCTCGGCTACACCGACGTCTGGACCGGGGAGGCGAACGGTGCCGACGGCTTCACCCCGCTGGCCCTGGCCGCCGTGGCCGCCCCCCGCCTCCAGCTGGGGACGGCCGTCGTGCCCGTCTATACGCGCGGTCCGGGCTTATTGGCCATGCAGGCCGCCACCATGGCGGAACTGGCACCCGGCCGTTTCGCCCTGGGGGTCGGGTCCTCGTCAGATGTCATCGTCGAGCGTTGGAACGCCGTTCCCTTCGATGAGCCCTACAAACGCGTCCGCGACACCGTGCGTTTTCTGCGCAAGGCCCTCACCGGGGACAAGGTGGATGAGGAGTACGAGACCTTCACCGTGCGCGGGTTCCGTCTCGGCCGTCCACCGGTCGAGGTTCCTCCCGTCTACGTGGCCGCCCTGCGTCCTGGCATGTTGCGCCTGGCCGGACGCGAGGCCGACGGCGCCATCATCAACTGGCTCTCGGCCGACGACGTGGCCACCACGGTGCGCGAGGTCGGGCCCGGCAAGGAGATCGTGGCCCGGATCTTCGTCTGTCCGACAGAGGACGTCGACCGCGCCCGCTTCGTCGGGCGAATGGGCATCGCCGCCTATCTCAATGTGGCCGTCTACGCCGCCTTCCACCGGTGGCTCGGACGGGGACCCCTCCTCGAGGAGATGTGGGCTGCCTGGGCCGGGGGGGACCGGAAAGCGGCGCTGGCCGCCATTCCCGACGAGGTCGTCGATGCTCTCGTGGTCCACGGATCGCATGAGGAGTGCCGCGCCCACATCCGGCGCTATGTCGACAACGGCGTGACCGTGCCCGTTCTGGCCCTGCTCCCCGGTGGCGATGACCTGGCCAAGTCCGTCGAGGGACTCGCCCCGTCAGCGAACTGATCCGTCGGCGATCGGGCCCCATCGGGCAACGGACCCGATCAGGCGACGGACAGGGCGCTTTCGAGCGCCGGGTCCTGGAACGAGTACCCGGTATCGGCCAGACGGCCCGGGAGGACCCGCAGGCTTCCGAGGAGGAGCTCGTCCGCCAACTGGCGTCCGAGCGCGATGTGCAGGGCGAAGGGCGGCACGCGCAGCACGGCTGGGCGGTGCAGTGTCCGCGCCAGCTCCTTGGTGAATTCCCGGTTCGTCACCGGCGACGGCGCTGATGCATTGACCGCTCCCGCGAGAGACGCGTCCTCGATGGCACGGAGAATGACGCCGATCTCGTCGCGCAGAGAGATCCAGCTGAACCACTGCTTCCCCGACCCGAGTCTTCCGCCCAGGCCGGCCCGGAACAGAACAAGTTGCCGTCCGAGTGCCCCTCCGTGTCGGGAGAGAACGACGGCCGACCGGAGGTGGACCACCCTGATGCCGGCGGTCTCGGCCTCAGCCGTCGCCCCCTCCCAGGCGCGACACACCTCGGCCTGGAACCCCGTCCCCGGTCCGCTCGTCTCTGTCAGCTCCTCGTCACCCCGGTCACCGTAATACCCGATGGCCGACGCGCTCACGAGGACAGACGGTGGCTGAGAGAGGGTGGCCAGGGTGTGGCTCAACAGCGTCGTTGACTCCACCCGACTGCGGAGGATGACCTCCTTGCGTGCCGCCGTCCATCGGCTGTCACCGATGCCGGCCCCGGCCAGATGGACGACCGCGTCGGCTCCCTCGAGAGCGCCCGCATCGATCTGACCCCTCGACGGATCCCACCGCGCCTCGCCACGACCCGCGGTCCGGCGGACGAGGACGGCTGTGTCGTGCCCGTTGGCGATCAACGTCGACACGAGCGCTCGACCGATCAGTCCACTGGATCCCGTGACGACGATTCGCATCGGTCACACCCTTGTCGTGAACGTCCGGGGCCCCGTCACTTTTCGAAGCGGGTCCGGATCTCCTCGTCTGTTTTTCTCACTTTGGTCGCCATGTCGTCGCGATGACGGACCAGGGCGGCGGAGAGTCGCTCGTCGGACAGGGCCAGTATGCGCACGGCCAGAAGTCCGGCGTTCCCGGCCCCGTTGACGGCGACGGTGGCGACAGGAACCCCCTTGGGCATCTGCACCATGGCCAGCAGCGAATCGAGTCCCCCGAGCTCGCCCACGGCGATGGGTACACCGATCACCGGTAAAGGTGTCACCGCGGCGAGGACCCCGGCGAGATGGGCGGCGCCACCGGCTCCAGCGATCAGGACCCGTCTGCCTTTCGTCGCCGCCTGCCGGGCGAAGTCGAGGGTGTCGTCCGGTGTGCGGTGCGCCGACAGGACGCGCACCTCGAAGGGCACCTCGAAGTCACGCAACACCTCAACGGCGCCCTCCATCACGGGCACGTCCGACGCGCTCCCCATCACCACGGCCACACTCATACCTGAGGACCCCCGCTCATCGTCACTCCGCCGTCCCGGTGGACGGCCGACGTCGCATTCTGGCCCGTTCCTGGGCGACCGTTCTCGTGGCGCCGGCCCGGCGGCTGACGGCACTCACATTCGGGGCGCTGGACAGCCCGGCACGATGGAGACAGTGCTGACAGGATGAGCTTCCCCCCAGGTGAGGAGGATGCCATGCGTATCGGGCTGGCACTCGAGATGAACGGAACGATCGACGACGTCGTGGCCAGGGCGAAAGCCCTCGGCGCCACCGGCGTCTCGTCGCTGTGGTCGTCCCAGATCTTCGGTTGGGACACCCTGACGGTGCTGGCCGTCGTCGGCCGGGAGGTGCCTGGGGTGACCCTCGGGACGGCCGTCATACCGGTCCATCCTCGCCACCCGACGATGATGGCGGCCCAGGCCCTGACCGTCCAGGCCGCCACCGGGGGCCGTCTCGCTCTCGGGATCGGGCTTTCCCACCAGATGGTGGTCGAAGGCATCTGGGGCATCTCCTTCGACCGTCCCGCCCGCTACATGGAGGAGTACCTGTCGATCCTCATGCCCATGCTGGCCGGGGAGCAGGTGTCCTTCCAGGGCGAGGTCCTTCGGGCCAATACCCTCGGCCCGCCCGAGACCGAGGGGGCGAAGCCGCCCCCCGTGCTCGTCGCCGCTCTCGGCACCGTCATGCTCGGAATCGCGGCCAGACAGGCATCGGGCACCATCACCTGGATGGTGGGACTGAACACCCTGGCCGACCACATCGTGCCCACCATCACGGCCGCCGCCGCCAAGGCCGGGCGACCCGATCCCCAAGTGGTCGTGACCCTGCCCGTCTGTGTCACGGCCGACCCTGACGGGGCCAGGGAACGCGCCGGGCGCATCTTCTCCGTCTACGGCCAGCTCCCCTCCTACCGCGCCATGCTCGACCGTGAGGGTGCCGCCGGTCCGCCCGACGTGGCCATCGTCGGCAGCGAAGAGGAGGTCTCCGCTGCCATCGGCCGCTTCGCCGACGCCGGGACAACCGAGTTTTCGGCCGCTGCCTACGGCACCCCCGAGGAGGTCCAACACACACACGCGCTGCTCGGCACTCTGGCCTCAGCGTGAGATCGAGGTGTGCTTGAACTCGTTGATCTCGGGATGGATGACAAGTAGCTCCAGGACGTGTTCGATGGTGGCGCGCGCTAGTTGGGGATCGCCGTCGGGCCTCGTCATGATCCGGACGAACGCCGAGGCATCCCCCGAGATGAACGTGGGCACACCGAAGACCTGATGATCGGCCACCGCCGCCTCGTGGGCCTCCCGGAAGGCTCGACGGGGCCATCCGTCGTCGACGGCGGCGAAGACCTCGTCCCCGTCGATTCCCTGCGCCTTCAGGATGTCGCGCAGCACCGCGTCGTCCCTCAGATCCCGTCCCTCGTCATGACGGGCGGCGAAGAGGGCCACATGGAGATCGAGGAACTGGTCGGGGAATTTGTCCCGTACCACCAGCCCCACTTCGATGGCCGTCAGTTCCGATGTCTTGTCCGTCCTGCCCCAGACCGGGTCCTCACCTTCTTCGATGTGTGCCTGGGTGAGTGAGAAGGGGACGAACTCGACATCCCAATCGGCACCACCCTGGAGGGCCCCTACGAGATGCTCATGGACGTTGCGGGCGAAGGGGCACCGGTAGTCGAAGGTGACCGCGAAGGGAGGGGCGCTCATGGTTGGCTCAACGCCTTGCCGATCCTGCCCATTCCTATCCGCCGTCCGAGACGCCCCAGGCCGATCCCGAGCGCGGCCCCGGCCAGGACGTCGGTGGCATGGTGCTGCCGCAGATGGACACGGCTCAGAGACACCGCCCCGGCCACCAGGTAGTAGGCAGGTGCCAGAGGGTCGTCGTCAGCCAGGAGGCTGGCCGCGCACCATCCGGCCAGGGCATGGCCCGACGGGAAGCTCGTCGATGTCGGGACCCGGACCTGTTTGGGATCGTCGTCCCTCGGGTCCGGACGGCCCCGTCCCACAATGTTCTTTACGGCCGCGTTCACGACCGGTGCGACCGTTCCGCTGAAGACGAGGGCCCACACCGCCACCGCCTGGTGCCGGCCAGCGTGCCGGGCTCGGACCAGTCCGAGCACGAACCAGCCAGTCCGTGGTCACCGATCGCCGACGCACCGTAAGCCAGTGCATCGGCCAGCGTCCGACCCCGCCAACGAGCCACGGTCACGTCGACCCGGGCATCGAAGGCGTCGACGACGGGCCACGGCATCGCCGCAGGCTATGCGGGTGCGCCGTGCAGTTGAGCGCTCAGGGCCGATGCCGCCGAAGGATCGCCGCCGAATGCCGGGCAGTACGCCTGGAAATTGCAGAACTTGCACAATCCCGAGGGCTTCGGTCGGAAGTCCTCGTCCTCGCATGCTCGTTCGATGGCCGACCACACCGCTGAGGTCCGCTGGAGCAGACCGCGCAGCGCCTGCTCCGACGGATCGGCGGCGATGACCATCGGCTCCTTCAGATAAAGCAACCGGACGCTGATCGGACGGCGGCCGAGAACCTGTTCGCACAGCAGCGCGTAGAACTGCACTCCACCCAACCGGCTGTGTTCCTGCATCTCGCTCGGAACCCGGCCCGTCTTGTAGTCGATGACGATGAACTCGCCGTCCGGGGTCACGTCGAGCCGGTCGATGATGCCCCGCAACCGCAGACCACCGACGTCGGCTTCGAGCAGGAGCTCGACACCGACGGCATCGATGGCGTCGGGGTCCTCGAGGCGGAAGTAATCAGCCACGAGCGTCTCGGCGTCGGCCAGGAAGGCCCGGCGTTCCTCGTCCGACAGGTCGAGCTCCAGGAACTCGGCGTCGGCCTGCAGCGCACTCCAGGCTGCCGCCAACGACTCCCGGGCCGCCTCCGGGGTCCTCGCCCCGCGCTCGTGATCCCAGAACAGTCCTTCGAGAGCGCTGTGGACGAGGGTGCCCTTCACCAGGTGGGGCGCGGGCGGTTCGGGCAGCCGGTCGATGACGCTGAACCGGAAGGCCAGGGCGCAGTCTTTGAAGCTGCTCACCTTCGACGGGGACAACGAGCGGGGGACCGGGAGAGCCATCGCCGTGAGGCTACGCCCTGGGTGTATCGGCGCTGCTGTCCATGGCCGACTTCACCGACCGGGCCAGGGCGTCGGGATCCTCCATGGGCCCGAAATGCCCCATGCCGGGGAACACCTCCACCTCCGCCCCCGGGAGCCGGACGGCGAAGAGTTCGAGGACGTCGGGGCCGATGGCGTCGGTCTCGGCTCCGCAGGCCAGCGTCACCGGGCACCGGACCTCGTCCAGGCGGGCGAAGGCGTCGTGGGACAGGCCATGGGCGTAGATCTGGGCTTCGTCCTCCCGGCGGCACCGCAGCCGGATGCCCTCGGGAACAGCGGCGAACCCGTTGTCGACATAGGCAGCGAGGGCTTCTGGATGGAGCCGGTCGAAAGGCGCCTTGGCCGAGAAGTTCTCCAGGGCCTCCTGACGCGAGCCGAACACCTCCCGCCGGCGAAGCGCTCCTGACGCCAGCGGGTTCACGTCGGGCGTGGGCACCAACGGGGTGTCGCCCGGGTAGACGATCGGCTCGAAGCAATACAGCGCCGAGAACGTCCCCGGCCGGGCCTCCTCGGCCAGGAGCAGCGCCGCCGCTCCGCACGAATGGCCGAAAGCGGCCGGGTGGTCAAGCTCCAGCTCGTCGACGACGGCGGCGATGTCGGTGGCGAAGCCATGCCAGCCTAAGTCGTCCCCCGGCGGACGGTCGGAGTATCCGTGGGCCCGCTCGTCGAAGGCGATACACCGGTAGCCGTCGGCCAGCCGGGCAGCCAGAGGAGCGAGGGCGGCACCGCAGAATCCCGTGGCATGGGCCAGGAGCAGACCCGGTCCGGATCCCCCCAGGTCGTAGTAGGCGATACCGACACCGTCGGCCGTCCATACCCGTCCGCTCGGGGTCAGGATGGCCACGCCACGCAACTTATCTGTCCTTCTCACTCACACAGGCCCTGTCACTCACACAGGGCCGTCACCGCCAAAGTCCCACCCCCCAAAGCGGGGCGACTAGAAAAGACCGGTGCAACAATTCCTCCACCATTGGGGCTACCTGGCCCTCGTGCTCCTGACCGTCGCCGAGGCCGCCTGCATTCCGATCCCCTCGGAGGTGACCGTCGGTTACCCCGGCTTCCTGGCATCGACCGGACGCCTCAACCTGGTCGTCATCATCGTCCTCGCCGCCCTCCTCTTCCTCCGCTGGCGCCACATGCGAGCCGAGCGGGGCGGCCACGCCTCGGCCTCGACGCCATGGCGACCCGAATCCACCGGGGCCGACCTGCCCTCCGCCACCGGTTCCGTCGAAGCCCGCTGATCCCGGTGTCCACGGGTACTCAGCGACTCATCTGGCGTCACGGCCTCCTCTTCGAGGGCGAGGATTCGCGCCGCTTCCGCTTGGCCATCAGCGGGGACCCCGAGATCGAAGGGGCCAAGCCCTCGGACCTCTTGCCCCTGGCCCTCGCCTCCTGTCTCGCCTACGACGTGGTCATCGTGCTCAAGAAGAAGCGCCCGGAGCTGCGGGGCCTCGTGGTCGTCGTCGAATCCGAGCAGGAGGACGTCGCCCCGCTGCGGTTCCTGCGCATCACCTCGGATTCGAGGTGACCGGGGCCATCGAGGCGGCGGCCGCCGACCGGGCCCTCGAGCTGGCCGAGAAGAACTGCCCTGTCCTGGCCAGCCTCTCTCCGAGTGTCGACGTCGTCACCTCTATCTCCGTCGGATCGAGCTGACAGCCGCACTGGGGCACGGTCACCGTAGGCCACTCAGCGCTGCCGTTCAGTCACGATCCCTTGACCGTGAACCCCTCATTCCCCCAGGTCAAAGCGACGTTCGCGAGTTTTCCCTCCCCACAGATTTTGGCTCGACCGCCGTCCAGGCGCATACGTGTTTTCACGTCTGTGACCACGGAGTGCGTTGGGGTTACCGTGGTGAGTGCCAGATTAGTTGTGCCATCTGTAATGGGGATTATCCGACGGCACGGTCCAGAGGCGGCGGAGGGCCAGGCGGAGCTGCAGGCGCCTTCTCGCCTCAACCGGGCGTGCCGTCGAGTTGGGAGTTTTCGATGTCCGATACCACCGAGATCGTGCTGGGGCCCGACAGCGCCCAGGATCCGTACAACACCAAGGCGGCCGAGGCCTCGCAGTGGCGCGGCCATCGGGTCGCCGCCATGGTGCTCCGGGTCGTCGTCTTCCTCTGCCCCTTGAGCGTGGCCGCCTTTCTCGGTCTGGTCGTGAGCCGCTCCATGCCGGGCGCCACTTTCGGCATCGACATCACCCGCCTGGTCATCACGACGGTGACCTCCGTGGCGGCGTTCATCGTGGTGGAACGCCTGGCCCGGCGGTTCCTGCCGCTGGCCGTTCTTCTCCGACTGAACCTGGTGTTTCCCGATCACGCCCCTTCCCGGTTCTCGGTGGCCCTGCGCAGCACCAGCTTCCGCAAACTCGAGCAATGGGTCCACGAGGCCCGCGCATCGGAAAATGTCGCCCTCCTGGCCGGAAAGGTGGTCACCCTGGCCTCGGCGCTCAACACCCATGACCGCCGGACGAGAGGTCACTGCGAACGGACGCGGGCTCTGGCCGACCTCATTGTCGAGGAACTGCATCTGTCGCCGGCCGAGGCCAACAAGATCAGGTGGGGTGCCTTCCTTCATGACATCGGGAAGCTCGTCGTGCCAGCCGAGATCCTGAACAAGCCGGGAAAGCCGACCACGCGTGAATGGGAGGTCCTGAAGAGTCACCCCGAAGCCGGCGCTCGGCTGGTCGAACCGTTGCGTCCTTTCCTCGGCTCCGGAGTCGACGCCGTCGGCAGCCACCACGAGAACTATGACGGAAGCGGATATCCCGCCGGTCTGTCCGGCGAGCAACTTCCGCTGGCCGCCCGCATCGTCTCGGTGGCCGATGCCTTCGAGGTGATGACAGCCGTACGCGCCTACAAGCGTCCGATGACCCTACAGACGGCCCGAGCGGAATTGGCCCGCCGCAGCGGTACCCAATTCGACCCTCACGTGGTCCGGGCTTTTCTCAACGTCTCGTTGGGCCGGGTCCACTGGACTCTCGGGTTCGCCGCCTGGCTGGCCGAGCTGCCGTTCCTCTCGTTCCTCCCCCGAGTGGCGCTCGGCGCGCTGATCGTGGCGTTCGTGATCACGACGATCGCCTACGTATTGAGCGGTGGGATTCGGACGCAGGACTCCT
>PKWD01000141.1 GCA_003131945.1 Acidimicrobiaceae bacterium | reverse complement strand
CGATGTCGCCCACGTGGTACCCGCCCAGCTTCACGTGCATGAGCCCCGGCACCGTGTCCTCGGGATCAGCGTCCCGGTAGTACTCCACTCCTTGTACCAACGAACTGGCGCAGTTCCCCACGCCGGCGATCGCCACCCGGACAGCGCTCATCGAGCCTCTCCCTCCATCTCTGATCCCCTTCATCTCTGTAAACCATTCGGTTCCCTGTGCCATTCGGTCTGTTGCAATTCGGTCTGCTCGGTCCGTCCCGGCACCGGCGTCGCCGGCGCCNNAATGTCCCGTTCGGTCGACTCCGTCGTGTGTTCCACCAGTGACCGGGCGTAGGGGTCGAGCCTGCTCCCGTCGGCCGTGGCCGCCCTCGTCTCGGTCAGACGCTGGGCCAACTGGGCCCGGCGACGCTCGAGCAACCTCAGCCGTGCCTGCGGCGGGAGATAGCGGGCGAAGGCCAACCGCAACCCGAAGCTGCGTGCGTCTTCCGATCCCGCATTGCTCTCACTGCTCAGCAGCGTGGTGAACTGCCGGCGCCCCTCGTCGGTGATCCGGTACACCTTGCGGCCCCGACGGCCCCGCGCCGGGCTGGCCCGCCGGGACCGCAGGGCGGCGCGCTCCCCACTGAGCGACCCCGTCATCGGTACCGGACCCCCGGCCACCTCGCCGGTCTCTGCGATGGCCGCCACCGCCCCGCAGCGCTCGAGGCGTGAGAGCGCCGGGTACAGCGAGCCGAACGAGATGTTCGAGAACAGCCCGAGCTCATCGCGCAAGCGCTTGCGGATCTCGTAGCCGTGCAGCTCCTGGTCCTCGAGCAGGCCCAGGATGGCGAGCTCGAGCATCAGCCGCCGACCAGCCGGCGAAAGGACACCGCGTCGTCCGGGCGCTCCCGGCGTTCAGGGGTTAGATACATCGTTATGACCTATCGTATCGATATATCTACGACGACGCAACCGGTTCGAAAAAGAAGGCTATTTGTCATCGTTGCAAGCGCCTACCTGGCGGTACCCTGGTGACGATGAGCTTCGGGCATTCGGCCTTGCGGGGATTCCCGGTCACGGGGACCGGCGGACGGGTGGAGTACCGCCTTGCCCGCAATGCCGTCGTGAGCGAGTTCCACAAGGGACGGCTGTCCAAGCTCGACGTCTGCGACGCCCATCCCGAGCTCATGCGGGCGGCCCGCAATGTGGGCGTACCCCTGCCCGAGCAATGCCCCATCTGCGAGGGGCCACCCCTCGTCCATGTCACCTACGTCTTCGGCCCCCGCCTGCCGTCGCACGGCCGTTGCCCGACCTCGGCCACCGAGCTCTCCCGCCTGTGCCGGCGGGCCGACGAGGTCGTCTGCTACGTCGTCGAGGTCTGCCCCGACTGTGCCTGGAATCACCTGGCCCGCATGTATCCCGCCGGCGGTCGCCACCGGGCTTCGGCCTCGGCGGCCCGGCGCGGGAACGGCTGAGGCGGACCACCGGGACCGAACAAACACCGCCGGGGGGCGTAGACCGAGACGGCGCGCCCACAAAGGGGTGTGCGATGGTGCAGCATTGACGGGGACACCCGCAGGGCGAAGCAAGGGGAAATTCGATGAGTCCAGTACAGGCAGGGAGCGGCAAAGGCTCGGGCCAGAAGCCCGGGAGCACCGCCGGAGGTCGCCCCGCGTCCGGTACCAAGCCGTCGACCGGAACCAAGCCGTCATCGGGAACCAAGCCGTCGTCCGGTGTCCGCACCTCCAACGGAGCCGGCAAGGCCGCTCCCGGCCGTCGCCCGGGTCCGGCCACCAAGACCAGCTCCGGTCGCTCCGGCGGCGGAGGCGGAGGCCGGGGGCCGAAGCAACCCGGTGGCTACAAGCCCGGCGCCGCGCCCCAGCGCTTCTCCCCCTCGACCATCGCCTTTGCCATCGTGGCTGTGGTCGTCGTCATCGTGGTGGCCTTCGTGGTCGTGAAAGTCACCGGGTCGTCCTCGAAGCCGACTTCGGGTGGGCTGGCGGCCCCGGTCAATGTGCCCGCCTCGGCCACGGTCGTGAACCAGGTGACGAGCGTGCCCACCACCGTGGACAGCGCCGTCGGACTGCCGTCGACCAACACGGTGGCGCCCCCGACGTACAAGTCCGGTCAGCCGAAGCTGACCATCGCCGGCAAGCCCGGCGCCGTCTTCATCGGTGGCGAGTTCTGTCCGTACTGTGCTGCCCAACGGTGGGCCATCATCATGGCCTTCAGCAAGTTCGGCACATTCTCCAACCTGAAGGAGACCACCTCGTCACCCTGGGACACCGACCCCTCCACGGCGACGTTCTCGTTCTACGGGGCCACGTACTCGAGCCCGTACATCACCTTCGACACCTCCGAGCACGTGAGCAACGACACCTCCGGTCTCGGGACGAGGACCACCCTCCAGCCGCTCACGCCTCTGGAGTCGAGCCTGTGGTCGAAGTACGACAACCCCGAGGGCTTCCCGTTCCTCGACATCGGCAACAAGGCCTTCGTCCTCACGCCCAGTTATTCACCCGCCGTTCTCTCCGGTCTCGACCAGGAGGACATCGCCTCCAAGTTGCGCAATCCCACCGACCCCGTGACACAGTCCATTGTGGGGACGTCCAACTACCTCACCGCCTCCATCTGTGCCATCACCGGGCAGGAGCCGGCATCGGCCTGCTCCCCGGCCGTCGTGGCCAAGGCGGCGAAACAAATCGGCCTCGGGTGACCTGCACATGCCCCCGGTGACCCCGGATTCGCCATGAGTGAGAGGAGTCAGTCCGTCGAGGAGATCGACCTCGCCGGAGCTGACGCCAGACCGACCTACAGCGACGTCGAACCGGTCGATGGCGCAGACGCCGGCTATGGCGAGGAGTACGCCCAGATGGCCCCGCCCGGGCCCGGGCGCCGGGTGCGGATCACGGCCCTCGTCCTGTCATTGCTCGGTCTGGCTGACGCCACCTATCTGACGATCACCCATTTCGAGAAGCAGGTGCTCGTCTGTCCGGCCAACTCGTTCATCAATTGCCTCAAGGTGACCACGAGCGCCCAGTCTGAGATTCTCCACATCCCGGTGGCTGTCCTCGGGCTCGCCTTCTACATCGCCATGACGGCGATCAACCTTCCGCCCCTCTGGACCACCACCGACGTGCGGGTGGCCTGGCTGCGCCTGGCCATGGCCGTGAGCGGCATCGGATTCGTGCTCTACCTGCTCTACGCCGAGTTGTTCATCATCAAGGCCATCTGCGAGTACTGCACCGGTGTCCACATCATCACCTTCATCCTCTTCATCCTGATCGTGACGACCTTCCCGTCGATGCTGCAGCGACAGTCAGTCGACGGGGACGACGGAGCCGACTGGGACGACGAACCGGAGCCCGCCTCGGCCTAAGGGGGCCGGTACCCCGGTACCATTGACGTCGGCGATGGGGCTCGCCGGAACCGGTCGACCGTCGACCTGATGGCTCCTACTCATGAGCGGTGAGGAGGAGGCCATGACACCGGCGGATCCCCCCCGGGGACGCGGCCTGCGCCGCCTGGCGCACACACCCGGCGCCGACGACCCCCGTCCCATTGATCCCGACCTCGAACCGACCGACCCGTCGGGTCCGGGGCGCCGTCACCGACGGGTGCCGGTCCGCATCCGCATGGGCCATCCCGCCGTCCTCCTCGCCATCGCCGCCGGCGGGTTCTTCGGGGCTGTCGCCCGCTACGAGATGGGGCTCACCTGGCCCGTCCGGGCCGGCCACTTCCCTTCGTCCACCTTCGTCGTCAACACCTCGGGGGCACTGCTGCTCGGGCTGGTGCTCACCGTCTCCATCGAGCGGGACCGGGTCCGGGCCCGTACCTGGCGGTATATCCGCCTGTTCGCCTGCGTGGGGTTCCTGGGCGCCTGGACCACCATGTCGACGGTCGCCGTCGAGTCCGACACGCTCGTGCGCGGCGGTGACGCCGGGGTGGCCCTGGCCTACCTGGCCGCCACCGTTTCGGCCGGCATCGCGGCGGCGGCGGTGGGGGGTGCGGCCGGTCGCCTGCACCGGCGGATGGGCCCCCGCCCGGCTACCGGCGGCCCCGACGGCGGCGAGGGAGTCGGACCATGATCGTGGCGTTGGCGGTGGGGCTCGCCGGCTCGGTGGGTGCCGTGGCCCGCTTCCTGACCGACGGGGCCGTGCAGGACAGAAGCGCCGGCCCCTTCCCCTTCGGCACTCTCACGGTGAACTGCACCGGATCGTTCATCCTGGGGATCGTCACCGGACTGGCCTGGTACCACGGGCTCGGGGGTCGGGCCCACGCCATCGTCGGGGTCGGGTTCTGCGGGGCCTTCACCACCTGGTCGAGCGTCACCTGGGAGACGGTGCGGCTGACCCAGGAGGGGCTCGGCCGTCAGGCTGTGGTGAACGTGATCGGGGGCGTGGCGGCGTCTCTGGCCGCCGCCGCCCTCGCCATTATGGTGGTCGCCGTCATCTGATCGGCTTGGCTCCACGGTGGCGCCGGCCATTTCAACGGCGTCGGGCGAGGGCACGTGTTCTGTGCGATCCTCGCACCGTGCACGGAGGGATGCCGACCACCGCAACGGCTGCACCTGGTGGTCCCAACAGATTCGCCCAACGGCTCTTCTCGCCGTTACCGGAGCGCTACAACCGGCTGGCCGAGGTCCTGTCGTTCGGGCAGAACGGGCGGTGGCGCCGGGCCATGGTCGACCACGTGGTCGACTCGTGCCCGGGTCTCGTTCTCGACGTGGCCACCGGTCCCGCCGGCGTGGCCCNNCCGAAGCCATGCTGCGCCAGGCGCAGCGGAACGTGGCCGCCGCCGGGGCCCGGGTGCAGCTGGCCCTCGGGCGCGGTGAACAACTGCCCTTTGCCGACGCCACCTTCGATGCCGTGACCTTCACCTACCTCCTGCGCTATGTGGACGATCCGGCCGCCACCATCAAAGAGCTCACCCGGGTCGTGAAGCCCGGTGGCGTCGTGGCCAACCTGGAGTTCAACGTCCCCACCAGCCGGTTCTGGCATTTCTGGTGGGTGGGCTACACGAGGCTCGTCCTCCCCCTGGCCGGCTGGGCCACCGGCGGCCGGGAATGGTTCGACGTGGGCCGCTTCCTCGGGCCCAACATCTCGACGCACTACCGCCGCTATCCGGTGCCATGGACCGTCGATGCCTGGCGCGACGCCGGCATGGTCGACGTCGGGGCGCGCCCCATGAGCCTCGGGGGCGGGCTCGTGATGTGGGGAAGGCGGGCGGGTGCCTGAGGCCGAGCGCCGCCCCGCCTATTACGCCGCCACCAGCGGCGGCTGGCGGGACTGGTGGACTCTCCTGCATCCGCCCTACACCGCCTGGCACCTCTCCTATGTGGTGGTCGGAGCCTGCCTCGCCCCCCGGGTCGAGACGTCGCGCCTGATCGCCACCCTCCTGGCCTTCTTCCTGGCCGTCGGGGTGGCCGCCCATGCCATCGACGAACTGCACGGCCGCCCCCTCGGCACGACCATCTCCAATGGCGCTCTCGTCGTCGTCACCGCCGTCGGCCTGAGCGGCGCCGTCGTCCTCGGCGTCATCGGGGTCACGAAGGTGGGCCTCGTCCTCGTGCCCTTCATCGTGGTCGGACCCCTGCTCGTCCTGGCGTACAACGCCGAGTTGTTCGGTGGGATCGTGCACACCACCCCCGGCTTCGCCGCCGCCTGGGGCGCCTTCCCCGTCCTTACCGGCTACGTGGCCCAGACCTCGGACCTGGCCCTCGGGGCGGTCCTGGCCGCCGGTGCCGCCTTCGCCCTGTCGTGCGCCCAGCGTGTCCTGAGCACCCCCGCCCGCCGGATCCGCCGCTCCACCCGGTCGGTCGAAGGTTCACTCACCCTGGCCGACGGCACCGTCCTGGAACTCGACGAGCGGAGTCTTCTCGCCCCCCTCGAAACCGCCCTGCGGGCCATGTCGTGGGGAATGATCGCCCTGGCCTCGGCTCTGGCCGTCGCCCGCCTCACCTGATCCCCCGCCATTCCGGCTGCCGGCGGAGCCTCCGGCCGTCCTTCCGGGGGTCGCCTCTGCCGGGTGCCTACGTCGGCATCGTTCGGCCTGCCTGAGGACTTCCTGTGGTTTTGGCGCTGCGCAGAGCAGTATTCGTCATCTCTGACGATTGTCAACGGGTGAACAACCCATGATGATGAGAGTTCGACGACAAGGAGAGAGCAAGTGAACGTTCGACGTAGTCTTGGGCGGCTTACCGCCCTCGCGGTCGTCGTGGCCATGCCTCTCGTCGGCGCGTCGCAGATAGCCTCGGCCAAGGCCACGAAGGCGGCGGCACCGAACTGCGTGAAGCACCCGCACAAGGCCAAATGCCAGAACGCCGGGGGCGGCAGCACCGGCAGTGGCAGCGGTACCGGTCCCCAGATCACCCTCCAGATCGACCCCGAACCCGTGGTGGAGACGGGTCAGTCCGAGATCCACGCCGTCCTCCAGGTGGAGACGCTTCCGTCCTATGCCGGCGACACCGTGCTCGTCGCATCGTCGCAACTGTCGGCATCGTGTCTCACCCTCGACTTCGAGAACCTCCAGGTTCCCGGCGGCCTGCCCCAGACGATCCCGCCGACGCCCAATGTCGAGCCCAACCAGATCGGCGCCGTCCTCGACGACGACGGCAACGCCACCGTGATCGTCGACGGCGTCGACTGTGCCCCCGGCCCCAGCGTGATCACCGCCGACCTCGTGGTGGCGCCGTACCTCACGGCACTGTCGACGCTCACCGCCCTGCCCCCCGTGGTGACACCAGAAGGACTGTCGGTGAACCCGCGCTTCGGCGGCCTCAACCAGGTGCTCGAAACCGGTGACAGCGCCACCAGCGGCAACTCCGACGTCTACGCCGTCTTCTACGTCGAGACCAACCCCGTCTACGCCGAGCAGACGGTCGAGATCGGCGCCTCGCAGCTCGAGGCTCGTTGTGGCGAGGGCTGGGTCTGGGAGGCCGGCAACGTCGGCGCCGGACCCGGCGTCAACAGCCCCGTCTCCGGACAAGGCGTCAACACCAACCCCGAGGTCTCGACGGTCCTCGATGACGACGGCAACGCCGTGTTCATCTTCAAGGGCGCCTCGTGTGCCGCCGGGCCCTCGCAGGTCATCGCCGACGTCGAAGCCGGTACCCACCCGACCTACGTCGAAGAGTTCACCGTTCTGGCCCCGGCGCCGATCATCTAGTTCCCCAGGGCTTTGGTCTCCCGGATCAGATTCCTCCGGAATTCCGCCACAGTGGCCTCCACCACCCGGTCATGGCCCCATCGCAGGAGCGGGGAGGCGACACGCGCGGCGATCCTCATGGGGCGCTGTCTCATCTCGACCGTCCAGGCCACGTCGGCCCGGGTGCCGCTCCCGCGGGGTTCGAGATGCAGGTGGGCGTCGCCTTCGAGGTCGCCGCTGACCGAAGCGTCGATGCGCTCCGGGCGGGTGCAGCTGTCGAGGAGCACGTTGACGCGCATCTGGTAGGGCACCGGTGGGGACACCAGGCCACGAAGGACCGATCCGGCCCGAAGGCCGTCTCCATCGAGGCGGAACTCGCGCAACCAGCTCCACCACCCCTCGAAGCGCTCGGAATGCTCGAGGGCGTTCCACATCGCCTCGGGGGGCAGGTCGAAATCGAAGGTGCCCCTGTAATCGATCACGTACGGGGATCCCGACACTCGGGTGCCAGGTTACGACTATCCCCCTGCTGGCGACGGGTCACCGGCGTCGGGAGCCCTGTCCTCGGGTTCGTGACCCTCCGGAAGGTGGGGGTAGAGAGATCGGCAGGACAGGCACCAGCGCTCACGGTCGGCCATGGTCTCCGAGCCGGTCACCCGGCCGTGCTCGTCGACCGTGACGTAGACCCGCCGGACCTCTTCGAGGCCGTCACCGGGGCCCCCGCAGTTGGCGCAGTCGTCCGCCGCCGACCCCTCCGCCGTCTTTGCCCCGTCAGCCGGCATTGCCCCTTCAGCTGCCATGAGGGGAAAGGTACACTGAGGCTTATTCGGTCCCGATGCCGCCGGCAGCCCTGGGCGCTGGACGGCAAGGAGGCCCCGCGCCAATGACTGAGAACGTCCCCGCCTCGACCCCGAGGGTCACGGTTCCGCAGGTCCGAGCACGCAAGCGAAGTCGCGGGGACCAGCCCCTCGTCATGCTCACGGCCTACGACACCCCCGGGGCGCGCATCGCCGACGCCGCCGGCGTCGGGGCGCTGCTGGTGGGCGACTCGGTGGCCAACGCCGTGCTCGGCCACACCGACACCCTGCAGGTCGACGTGGCCGTCATGGCCCACCACGTGGCTGCCGTGGGGCGTGCCTCGACGCGGGCGCTGGTGGTGGGGGACATGCCGTGGCTCAGCTATCACTTGTCGCCCGAGGAGGCTGTCCGCAATGCCGCCGTCCTCGTGCGGGCCGGCGCCGAGGCGGTCAAACTGGAGGGCGGCCGCACCCGTCTCGCCGTTGTGGAAGCCCTGCTCAACGCCGAGATCCCGGTCATGGGGCACCTCGGGCTGACCCCCCAGTCGGTCCACGCCATGGGGGGCTACCGGGTCCAAGCCCGTGATACAGCGGCGGCGGAGGCCCTGATGAACGACGCCAAGGCCCTGGCGGCTGCGGGATGCTTTGCCATGGTCCTCGAAGGCGTGCCTGACGTGGTGGCGGCCAAGGTCACCGACGAGGTGGACGTGCCCACCATCGGTATCGGCGCCGGCGCCGACTGCGATGGCCAGGTGCTCGTCTTCCACGNNCTCCCCGCCGAACGCTGATCGGCCTGATTGTCAGGGCCGATGCTCATCCGGGCGGGCCCGGCCCGGAAGGGGCCCGGTGGCCGTCGGCTACCATGACTTGCTGCTACGACCGGATGAAGGTTCCGGGCACCGGACGTGCACCCTGCCCCGCGCCTGGCG